>NZ_RZRW01000615.1:0-3250 GCF_003998745.1 Mesorhizobium sp. M7A.F.Ca.US.014.04.1.1
ATCAAGGACTGGAGCATCACTCTGCTCGATACCGGTATTTGGCGCAGCATTGGAGAGCGCCTGTGGGCTGCGCAGGATCACGTCAGGAACGAGAAGATGTTCCTGGCCAACTATTCCGACGGCCTGACCGATGTCGACTTGGACGACATGATCAGAAAATTCGAGGCCAGCGGCAAGATCGGCTGCTTTCTGGCAGTGCACGCGCCGCTGACTTACCATTTGGCCGACATCGCGGAAGATGGCCGCGTGCGCGAGTTTCGTGCGGCCGAGACATCGGAGATCTGGATCAATGGCGGCTACTTTATATTCCGTCCGGAAATTTTCAACTACATGCGCGACGGCGAGGAACTCGTTGTCGAGCCGTTCAAGCGTCTGATCGATGACAACATGCTGATGGCGTACAAGCACGAGGGTTTCTGGCGTTCAATGGACACGCTGCGCGATTGGCAATCACTCGAAGACATGGTCGAAAAGGGCGACATGCCCTGGAGTATGATAGCCACCGCCGAGAAGAATAGGCGTAGTATGGGGTTGGCCGCATCATGAAGGGGCTTGGTCTCGCGCGTGGCGGCGAGGAACTCTCGATTCTGTGCGTCGGGGCCCATTCCGACGACATTGAGATCGGCGCGGGAGGCACAATCCTCAGTCTGATCGCGTCGGAGGTCAAACTTCACGTCCACTGGTGCGTCTTAAGCGCCGGCGGCCAGCGGTCGGCCGAAGCCAGGGCTTCGGCCGAAGCCTTCCTCGAAGGATCCCATTCGTCCACGATCGACGTTGCGGATTTTGAAGACGGCTATTTCCCAGTTCACAGCCGATCGATAAAGCATTGGCTGATGGACGTAAGATCAAGGGTTCATCCCGACGTGATATTAACCCATGCCAGGTTCGACGCCCATCAGGACCATAGGGAGGTCAACCAACTGACCTGGAACGTTTTCCGCGATCACCTTGTGCTCGAATACGAGATTCCGAAATGGGACGGCGATCTTTGCCAACCCAATGCGTATGTGCCGATTGCAGCCCACGTGCTGGAACGCAAGATCCAACTCCTTCACGAGCACTTCGGGACACAGCGCTCAAAGGACTGGTTCGATCGGGAGACATTCGCCGGGCTTGCGCGGTTGCGTGGAATGGAATGCCGGGCACCCGAGCACTTTGCGGAGGCCTTCACGCTTAGGAAGGTCAAAATATTGTAGCGATAGCCCTCCGGGGTCGCTGTCGCAAGGATTGGTCCCCCAGGACGGCACGACCAGTTCCACGAGAGAGCAGTAACCTGGTCCTCGCCATTGACGAAGTGTCACTTCCGGCTGGTTGCTGGACAGTGAGGCAGGAGTGCTTTGGACGCCTCGCAATGGTTAGTCTTTAGGAACAGGACATATGGGAGCTGGCTATATGCGGGGCGTCCACCACGGGTGTCCAGCGGGACGGAGGTCCCTCAATTGTGCAGCAATCATCCCCCAGATCAGACGCTACGCGAGAGCAAAACGGCCCGCACGATTTAACCAAAGTTAGCGTCTCATTTGCTTCGTCACTCCACAGCCAGAGATCCTTCGGCGAAGAGATCGTTGACCTTGTAAGCGACTTCCGTCCGGTTGGTCGCCTTAAGCTTTTTCATGATGTTGCGGATGTGCACCTTCACGGTGCTTTCTCTCAGGTTCAGCTCATAGGCGATGATCTTGTTCGCCTTGCCGCGTCGGAGCGCCTGGGCGACCTCAGCCTGTCTGAGCGTGAACATGCCTGTCAAAGGTGTTTCAAGGCTGCCTGAATCTATCAGGTGCCGCATGGACAGGACACTACTTGCAGGAACGAAAATGCCTCCTGCCACCGCAAGATTGATCGCCTCGACACAGACGTCGATCCCGACAGAGGTCGGAATGTAGCCACGTGCGCCACATTCGAGAGCCGCCAGTATCTGTGCAAGGTCTTCTGTGTCGGCCAAGATCACCACAGGCACCGACCTGAACTCGGACGAAATGCGCCTGATCTGATCCGCTATGCCATGGTCGGTGACTTTCCGGCCGCCCAGGTTGAAAAGAATGGCTGCAAGGATCATCCCCTCTTTCACGCGCCATTCGTCTATCGAACCCTTGGCCTCGACGGCCATGCCGAGTTCGTGGTCTTCCAAGGCCGATGCCAGACATTCGCGATCTAGCGCCCTTCCGTCCAAGATGAGGAGGCATTCTCTGCCTACTTGTTCATGGACCGTTGCTTTTCCGCCGGACGGAATTCCTGCCGGCTCTACCGAAGTGTATTTATGCAGTTCTACTGTGGAACTCATACTCTAACCCACCCTTTTCCCAACAAAATTCGCCCTGAGGCGGCAATTAGCCCCTCACTCGCCAGTTTCTTCAGAAAGTATAGTAATGCCCACCCGTTCTGAGAGCCTGGCTGGAATTGTCCAACCTGGTGCACCCGCTGTTCCTCATTCCCAGCCAGAACAGCGTGAGTAGCTTATGGGCTATTCACAAGCGGGCGCTAACATAAGTTAATTTTCGGTAAATTTTTGAGCCACGAAATCCCGACGCCTACCGGGAAACGCGAAGCCAGGGCGGCCGCGCCGCGCTTGTGCCGACACAGATACGCGTTGCGAAGGCTCGGGCTGAGGTGGCCACCTGAGGACCATCCTCCGTCAGCAAACACATATCCAGAACGGATCCGGCATTCTGGATCTCGGCTTCCAGCGCGTCGATCAGTCTTTCGACAGCTTTGCTGGCAATATGGCTGTCAGGGTACTTGGCTTTCACAGTGGCGCACTCGTAGATTTCCTTGAATTGCCTGACCCTGCTTGGGTCCGAACATGCGATATACATCGTGGGTGTCATATCGCCTCTCCTCCTTATGGTGGATTCTAGACAACCCGCCCGTTGCCAGCCTTCGGTCCGTCACGCGCATTTCTTAGTGCCGACATAGATGCGGCCATTCAGCCCAGGATCGCATTTTGCGCCGGCCACTGCCTTCACCATCAAGGGCAAGGGCGATGGAGACGAGCGCGTCCGCTACCTCCCTTCGCGGGTGAAGGCTACCCCCTTTGACTCTCTTGCGGGGGATACTCACCTGCCGAAAGATTGGCCATCGGACAGCTTGCTGTATCCGCTCACCGGGAACTCGATCGGCATGCAGGTGTCTTTGCCGGGACTGCTAGTATGCGCGGCTATTTTGCTTGTTGCGTACTATTCAAGGGGAATGCTGATCATTGGCTTGATCGCTTCCCAGGCTTTCGGTGCGACGGCCGTGATGACCCTGAGCTTTC
>NZ_RZRW01000616.1:0-3247 GCF_003998745.1 Mesorhizobium sp. M7A.F.Ca.US.014.04.1.1
GCTCAACCTGCGCTTCCACTATGTCGAAGTGCCTGCCGTGCAGGACCAGATCGATGGCGTCGTCAGCGGCAGATTCGATGCGGCGATGGCCGCGATCACGGTCACGGCCGACCGCGAAAAGGCCGTCGACTTCACGCAGCCCTTCTTCACGACCGGGCTCGGCATCGCAACGCCGCTCAACAACCAGCCGTCATGGCGGCCGGTGCTGCATGCCCTGACGTCGTTCGGCTTCCTGCAGGCGGTTCTGGCGCTGGTCATCATATCGGTGGTGGTCGGCGTCCTCATCTGGATGTTCGAACGCCGGCACAATGACGATTTCGGCGGCGGCGTCGCCAAGGGACTGTTTTCCAGCATGTGGTGGTCGACCATCGCCGCGACGCAGGCCAGCACCGGTGATTTCGGCCCGCGAACCGTGCCGGGGCGCGTGCTGGCCGCGCTCTGGATGATGGGATCGATCATTGCGATCGCGGTGTTCACTGCGGGTGTCACATCGGTGCTGACGGTGACGCAGATGGAAGGCATGGTGCAGGGCGAAAGCGATCTCGCCGCGGTCAGGGTCGGCGCGGTGCAGAGCTCGTCGACGGCGTCCTATCTGGATTCGACCCAGATCCGTCATCAGGACTTTGCCTCGATCCAGCAAGGCCTCAACGCGCTTCGCGCCGGCAAGATCGACGCGCTGGTGCACGACAAGCCGCTGCTTGGCTGGCTGGTCGGGCAGAATTACGCGACAAGCCTGCAGGTTCTCGATGCGACGTTCGACCAGCAGCAATATGCCATTGCGCTGCCGCTCGGCAGCCCGTTGCGCAAGTCTCTCGATGTCGCCCTCCTGCAGACCATCGAAAGCGATTGGTGGAAGCAGGCCGTCTTCCAGTATCTGGGCGAGAAGTAGCCGGCAGCAATTTCAGCGGTGCTATGCGCTGGAAGAACCGCCGTCGCTATCCGAGAGTGGCGGCCTGTCTTTCAGGGATGGATGGTTGCTGTCACTGGTCCAGGTCGACCGGTGTCACGCCAAGAAGTTTCAGGGCATTGGCATAGGTCCGGATGCCTTGCGCCTGCTTGCGCTCGGCACAGAACCGGTTCGCCTTGTCCTGGAGTGCCGTTGCCTCGGCGATCTGGCTCGCGCTGGCACCGGGTTTGGCTTTGGTCTGGATGGCTCCGTCGAGTTGAAGACCGAGCCGGCTGCAATATTCGCTCCGGGTGACCGCCGCATCCGACTGTGCGACCGCAAGCACGGCGAGCGAAATGCCTGTCAGGGCAGCCATCCATCCGGTCGAACGTCGTTGCATGTTTCGGGACCATTTCTTCGCGTTGTGCCGCAGGCCGCGTGACCGCCGCGAGGGTGGTTATGACAGGCGATGTTTTCGCGAGTTTTTCCCGGATGTTGAATCTTGTTTCTGGAGTGTGTCTGGCGGTGAAGCTGCCAATCTCCCCCACGAGGGGGAGATCGGCGGTGTGCGGCGCTTGCGCCTCTTCCTTTGCGGCTATCCTTCGCGTAAGGCGCCGGGCAAATCGTTTCACGCAAGCAAAATTCCCCGGACACCGCATGATCAGACTTGAAAGCATCAGCAAGCAGAACGGCCGTCAGCTTGTCTTCATCGAAGCGTCGGCGTCCCTGCAGAAGGGCGAGAAGGTCGGCCTCGTCGGGCCGAACGGCGCCGGCAAGACGACGCTGTTTCGCATGATCACCGGCCAGGAGCAGCCAGACGAAGGCCAGGTGCAGGTCGATCGCGGCGTCACCATCGGCTATTTCAGCCAGGATGTCGGCGACATGGAAGGCCACAGCGCTGTCGCCGAAGTGATGAACGGCGCCGGGCCGGTCAGCGAAGTCGCGGCCGAAATGGCGGCCCTCGAGGCGGCCATGGCCGATCCCGAGCAGGCCGACCAGATGGACGAGATCATCGAAAAATATGGCGAGGCGCAGCACCGCTTCGAGGAACTCGACGGTTATGCGCTGGATGGCCGCGCCCGCGAAGTGCTGGACGGTCTCGGCTTTTCGCAGGAGATGATGGACGGCGATGTCGGAAAGCTGTCCGGCGGCTGGAAGATGCGCGTGGCGCTGGCCCGCATCCTGTTGATGCGGCCCGACGCCATGCTGCTCGACGAGCCGTCGAACCATCTCGACCTGGAGAGCCTGATCTGGCTGGAATCCTTCCTGAAGAACTATGATGGCGCGCTGCTGATGACCTCGCACGACCGCGAGTTCATGAACCGCATCGTCAACAAGGTGGTCGAGATCGACGCCGGTTCGCTGACCGCCTATTCCGGAAACTACGAATTCTACCAGCAGCAGCGGGCGATCGCCGATAAGCAGCAGCAGGCTCAGTTCGAGCGCCAGCAGGCGATGCTGGCCAAGGAGATCGCCTTCATCGAGCGCTTCAAGGCGCGCGCCTCGCATGCCGCGCAGGTGCAGAGCCGGGTGAAGAAGCTGGACAAGATCGACCGCGTCGAGCCGCCGAAGCGCCGCCAGACCGTGTCCTTCGATTTCCTGCCGGCGCCGCGCTGCGGTGAGGATGTCGTCACGCTGAAGAACGTCCACAAGGGCTATGGCAGCCGCAGCATCTATGAGGGGCTCGATTTCCAGGTCCGCCGCCGCGAGCGCTGGTGCATCATGGGCGTCAACGGCGCCGGCAAATCGACGCTTCTGAAGCTGGTCGCCGGCGCTTCCGAGCCCGATACCGGCACGGTCGCGCGGGGCCCAAGTGTCAAGATGGGATATTTCGCCCAGCACGCCATGGAGGTGCTGGAAGGCGAGCGCACTGTGTTCCAGACACTGGAAGACGCGTTCCCCCAGGCCGGCCAGGCGCCGCTGCGGGCACTCGCAGGCTGCTTCGGCTTTTCCGGCGACGAGATCGAGAAGAAATGCCGTGTGCTGTCAGGCGGCGAGAAGGCGCGGCTGGTGATGGCGCTGATGCTGTTCGACCCGCCCAACCTTTTGGTGCTGGACGAGCCGACCAACCATCTCGACATCGCCACCAAGGAGATGCTGATCACGGCACTTTCGCAGTATGAGGGCACCATGCTGTTCGTCTCGCACGACCGGCATTTTCTGGCGGCGCTTTCCAACCGCGTGCTGGAACTGACGCCCGAAGGCATCCACACCTATGGCGGCGGCTATACGGAATATGTCGAGCGGACGGGGCAGGAAGCGCCGGGCCTGAGGAGCTAACGGCTACCTCAGCGAGATGCTCATGCCGCTGAGGTCGGCGTTGACCTGCAGGCCGACCTGCCTGCCCGTCAATTCGAGCTG
>NZ_RZRW01000617.1:0-3242 GCF_003998745.1 Mesorhizobium sp. M7A.F.Ca.US.014.04.1.1
GCTGCATGCCTTCCTGCCGCACAAATTCGTCGACCACACGCACTCGACCGCCATTCTCGCCATCGTCGACCAGGAGGACTCCAAGCCGCTGGTGACCACGGTTTTCGGCGCCAAGATGGGCTATGTGCCCTACATCATGCCCGGCTTCGACCTCGCCAAGGCGGCTGCCGACATCTTCGACGCCGATCCTGATGTCGAGGGCCTGATCCTCGACAAGCATGGCATCTTCACCTTCGGCGACGATGCGAAGCAGGCCTACGACCGGATGATCCATTATGTGAACGTCGCCGAGGACTTCATTGCCGCAAGTGGCAAGCCGAAGGCGGCAAAGGCAGCCTTGCCAGCAAAGCTCGCGACGCCGGCGTCGATCGCGCCGATGCTGCGCGGCGCGGTGGCGGTAGCGCGCGGCGAAGGCCGCTTCGACCGAATGGTCAGCGATTTCCGCACTTCGCCGGCAATTGTCGATTTCATCAATTCAGCCGAGATCGCCGATTATGCCGGGCGCGGCGTCTCGACGCCCGATCTGTCGATCCGCATCAAGACCGGGCCGATGGCGCTGCCGGCGCCCGACGCGGACAAGGCCGGCGACTACAAGGCGGTGATCAAGAGCCATGTCGACGCGTTCGCCAAGGATTATCGCGCCTATTTCGAAACCAATGATGCGCTCGACGACGTCAAGCGCACCATGCTCGACCAGATGCCGCGGCTGACGCTGGTGCCCGGCCTCGGCATGTTCGGCCACGGCCGCACCCTGAAGGACGCGAAGATCGCGTCGGATGTCGGTGAGATGTGGATCGAGGCAGTGCGTGGCGCCGAGGCCGTCGGCCGGTTCCATCCGCTTTCCAAGGCCGACCTGTTCCCGCTCGAATACTGGTCGCTGGAACAGGCCAAGCTCGCCTCCAACAAGCCGAAGCCGCTGACCGGCCAGGTGGTGCTGATCACCGGCGGTGCCGGCGCGATCGGTGCAGCGACGGCAAAGCTGTTCGCCGACAATGGCGCCCATGCCGTCGTCGTCGATCTCGACGCCGAAAAAGCCGCCGATGCAGCGAAGAAAGCCGGCAACAATTCGATCGGCGTCGCCGCAGACATCACCGACCCGGCACAGGTGCGTGCCGCCTTCGACAAAGCGGTCGCCGTGTTCGGCGGTGTCGACATCCTGGTTTCCAATGCCGGCGCCGCCTGGGAAGGCCGCATCGGCGAGCTTGACGACGCGCTCCTGCGCAAGAGTTTCGAGCTCAATTTCTTCGCCCACCAATCGGTGGCGCAGAACGCCGTGCGCATCATGCTCGAACAGGGCACAGGCGGCGTGCTTCTGTTCAACACCTCCAAGCAGGCCGTCAACCCCGGCCCGAAGTTCGGCGCCTATGGCGTGCCGAAGGCGGCGACGCTGTTCCTGTCCAGGCAGTACGCGCTCGACTATGGCGCGCATGGCATCCGCTCGAACGCCGTCAACGCCGACCGCATCCGCTCGGGCCTTTTGACCGACGCCATGATTGCCAGCCGCTCAGGCGCGCGCGGCGTGTCGGAGAAGGACTACATGTCCGGCAATCTGCTCGGCCAGGAAGTGACGGCGCAGGACGTGGCGCAGGCCTTCCTGCATCATGCGCTGGCCGACCGCACCACCGCCGACGTGACGACCGTCGACGGCGGCAATATCGCGGCAGCGATGCGGTAGGGAAACCGGCCGAGACTGACGCAAAACAGGCGAAGGTATTCGGGATCTGCAGCTACAGCAGTTCTCGGATGCCTTCCCACGCCATTCTGCCCAACCGTGATTCGGCCTCGTCATTGCCGCCATGTGCATGCAATGTCGAGCGTGGTGTGTTCTCGCCAGGCAAGAGAATGCGATGCCCCGCATCCGGCGATGACACGAGATGTGTGATCTTGCCTGCTTCGCTGCGCCGCCGAACAATTTCTGTCGCGAACCATAGCGAGGGCCACAGCGCATCGTCGCCGCCTGCGACCAGCAGGATCTCGGCCGATGCGGTCTCAACGGGGATGGTCGCCGCAGCCGCTTCCTGCCTGAAGGTTTTCAAGCAATGTTCGAAGAGTCCCCTGTAGGATACCAAGCCATCCACGTATTCTGGTGTCCAGTTTGGATCCGTCGGCACAAACGGCAGGGGGATTCCGTCGAGCGACCATGAGGATCGTTCAGGCCAGCTGACGCCATCCGGGCCAGCACCAATATTTCCCCAAATCACCGATGACGGGCTGATGGCGACCACAGCGTCGATGCGCGGGTCATGGACCGCCGCAAGCAGTGAGGCCTCGGCACCCTTGGATGTGCCGACATAGACGATGCGGTGGCATCCTGTTTCAAGGAGACAATCGGTTGCCGCGAAGAAGGTTTCGAGGGGAATTTCGCATATTCCGGGAGGCTGGCCCTCACCGCCGAACCATTGCAGGGCCAAAGCCGACGAGCCCTCGTTTGCAAAGAGCCGTGCGCGCCCGACATCGACGCGGCCACTCGACCCACCCAACACCACGACACCCGTGGTGGCCTGCGGGCATCGAAACAAGGTTCCGGCGACGGCGCCGGACAGGTTTTCCTCGATTGCCGCCTGAGCTTCCATATACGCACCGAACCTTGGGCCGGAGCCTGGCGCCGGCTGCAGATATTCAGCAAAAAGGCCGCCTGCAGCAAGCGGCTGCAGGCGGCCTTCGATAGCGAAAGTTACTTGGCGTTCGGGTTCGGCATCCAGGCCGGCATCGCGACATCGGCGTGGGCGAACTGCGGCAGCTTGGCCGACAGGTCCTCCATGTTCTTGATGTCCTTGTCGATGAGGTCCTTCTGGGTGATCAGTGTCGGCGGCACGACGACGTTGTGGCCGGGGTCTTCACCGGCCAGCAGCTGTGCCAGCGCACGCACCGAGACCTGGCCGACGACGGCCGGGTTGGTCGCGGCGGTCGCGGCCCAGGCGCTGTCGGGCTCGCGCATCGCAGCGATGTCCGAGGTCGAAATGTCGGCCGAATAGATCTTGATGCCCTTGTTCAAGCCCGCTTCGTCGACAGCGATCTTCACGCCCTTGGCGAATTCGTCATAGGGAGCGAACATCACCTTGATGTCGGGATGCGCCGTCAGCACCGAACGCGCCTGGTTGGCGACGGAGTTGGCGATCGGATTGTCGAGCGTGCCGAACATCGCGACTTCCTTGATGCCGGCATATTTCTTCTTGACGTCAACCCAGGTCTCGTTGCGGCGGTCGCGCGGCGCGATGCCGGCGGCATAGACATAGCCGGCA
>NZ_RZRW01000618.1:0-3242 GCF_003998745.1 Mesorhizobium sp. M7A.F.Ca.US.014.04.1.1
GTAGGGGAGTAGGGTGGGTTCGAGAGAATTCCAAACACACTCCCTTATTCCCTGCTCCCTTACTCCCCTGAATTCTAATTCCCCAGCGCCAACTGATCCGTGATCTCAAACCGCTCCGAGACGCCGACACGGATCATGTTGAGGCTGCCTTCCCTGGTGAAGCGGAAGTCGCCGGGCGCGTCGGAACCGGCCGGCTGGCCGGCACGGAAAGAGATGATGCGCGTGCCGCCATCGGGCCAGGTCACAGTGATGTTCGCCTTGTCGGCGGTGTGCACCACGCTGACCTTGCAGCGCTCCATCGGCTGGCCGACATAGCGGGCGCAGGGAATTTCGGGGCCAGAAGCCAGCGTCGGAGCGGAATCAAGCGGGACGTCAGGCGCCGCCAGCGCCAGTAGGTACGCATCCTGCATGGCGGCGTGGCCGATTTCCTCTGGCGATTTCGGCGTGCTTTCGGCTGCCGGACCGGCGCCGCCAAGCCGCGCCGTCAGGTCGGGCGGTGCGACCGGCGCGCTGTCGGCTGAGCCGGTGGCCTGCGATTGGTCCGGTGCCGAGGCCTGCTCGGCCCCACTGCCGGTGGAGGCAACCACCGGCGCACCGGCCGGTCTTGGCTCACCTTCGACATAGGGGTTCGGATTGAGGGGGATGAGATAGCGCGCCGGCGCCCAGCCGCTCAGCTTCTCCTTGCCCGTGCTCTCGACCTTGCACCATTTGTAGCCGTTGATGTCGTTGCAGCCGAGATTGGTGACCATGTCGCCACTGCTCAGCCGCGCCTCGACCGTGGCGACCGGCGATGCGGTGGTGCGGACCTTGAGAAGGTCGTCCGGCGCCAGGCCGGTAACGACGGAGATGACGAGCTCCGGCGCCTCTTGGGCCATCTCTTCAGCCATAGCGGGGGCAATCACAGGCCACGCCGTCATCAGCAGCGGAGCAGCAATCAGCGCATGGAGGATTGTTCGGAGCGTAACTGTGCGCCTCATCGTTTGGCCGTGCGCTGATACCGTGCCGCGGCGGATCGAGCCCGCCGCAAGCCCGGCCGGTTTTATAAGGGACGACGCGGCGCCATGTAAGCCCGAAAATTCGGGCCGCCGTTTCGCCAGCCTTCAGCCGGGCAGGGGCATGAACCCGGTTCTGAGCGCGTGAGCCCATTCCGGCCGGCCCGCTTGTTCGGCCTGCCTGGCGGCCGCCTCGTGGTCGTAGTCGACGGCGATGGCCTCGAAGCCGTCGGGCTGGCCGTTGCTGCCCAGGGTGACAATGCCGTAGCGCGCATGCGGCGAGCCCTGCTCGGAGACATGCGCCGGCGGCGTGGAATCGTCATAGGCAGGGCAGCCGATGCTGCCCGGATTGAAGATGACGGGACCGTCGGGGACGCGGATCAGTTCCGCGCGGTGGCTGTGGCCGCACAGCGCGATGCGGCAAGCCGGGTCGAGCGCCTTCAGCCGCCGCCGGATCGCCGTCAGCGGCGCGCGTACCAGCTGGCCATTGACGATCGTATCAGTGAGATATTTCTCGTCATGGTCGGGACGGGCGTGGAAAGCGATGATTCCGGGTGCGATCTCCAGCGTCAACGGCTGGGCGAACAGCACCTGGCGCTGTGCCTCGGTCAGCCGCTCCTGCGCATAGACGTCGGAGGGCCACATGGTGTCATCAGCGGGGTCGGCGGCAACACGGCGGTCGTGGTTGCCGCGCACCGTCGGCAGGTTCAGCGCCTGCAGCCGTTCCATCGTTTCGCGCGGCCATAGCGGGCCGGAAACGCTGTCGCCGAGATTGACGGTCAGGTCGGCGCCGCCGCGCCGGCGCAGGTCGTCAAGCACGGCGTCGAGCGCCAGCACATTGCCGTGGATATCGGCGAGGACGGCGATGCGCATTTCGGGAAGCTCCTGTGTGACGCCGCTTTTCCTTTTCCCCACGTTCGTGGGCGAGGAACCCAAGTCCTTCAGGGTCGGGCGTGCACTTCGATATCGTGGCCGCCAACCGCCGGCAGTGCGGGATCGTCGCCGGCGGCGGCGATGACGCTGTCGAGCAGGCCGGGGAAGCGGGCGTCGAGATCGGCGCGGCGCAGTGTGATCATGCGGTTGGTGCCGACCACCTCGGCGCGGGTGACGCCGGCCTCGCGCAATTTGGCGAGGTGGTAGCTCAGATTGGTCTTCGAGCCGAAATCGAGGAACTGGCTGCAGTTCAGCGGCACGCCCTGCTTGCTGGCGAGATAGCGCACGATGGCAAGCCGCGTCGGGTCGCCGAGCACGCCAAGCACGATCGGCAGGCTGATCTGGTCCGTATTGGGGTGTGGCAAGGTCATGGCTCGAAACTAAGCACAGTCGGGTCCGATTTCAACGCATCCATCATTGTTGGCTCCACGTGGCCTTTCTCCGTCTCGCGCGAACCCCGCCCGGCCTGTGCTGACACAGGGCTGTCAGGAAGGTTCAGCTATTTTTCCCTGGCTTCATTGACATGATGCCCTGTTATGTCCAATTGTTCAATAACTTTTGAACTAAGGACATCCCGCCATGGACAAGCGCCTCTTCTGGCTCGCGCTCGGATCGTTCACGATCTCGACCGAAGGCTTCGTCATCTCCAGCCTTCTGCCCGACATCGCGGCGGATGCCGGCATCTCCATTCCGCTGGCCGGCACGCTGATTACCGCCTTCGCGCTCGCCTATGCGGTCGGCACGCCGATTCTCGCGACGCTGACCGGCGAATGGGACCGGCGCCGCGTCATCCTGTGGACGCTGGTGTTCTTCGTCATCGGCAACATCGCCGCCGCCTTGAGTTCCTCCTTCGAACTGCTGCTGGTCGCGCGCATCGTCATGGCGCTGTCGTCGGGCCTGTTCGCCGCAACCGCGCAGGGCACCGCAGTAGCGCTGGTCGATGATCATCACCGGGCGCGTGCCATCGCCGTCGTTGTCGGCGGCACCACTGTGGCCGTTGCGCTCGGTGCGCCGCTCGGCGCGCTCGTTGCCACCGTCGCCGGCTGGCGCGGCACCTTCTTTGCCATCGCCGGCCTTGGCGCGCTTGCAGGCGCGATCCTGTGGTACCGGCTGCCGCAGGGCATCGTTGGCACCAGGCTGCCCTTGAAGCGCAGGCTGGCGGCAGCGCTGCGTCCCGGCGTGATGCCGATCCTGTTGACGACAGTGCTGGCGCTGATCGGCGCCTTCACCGTCTTTGCCTATGTCGCGCCGCTTGCCATCGAGGGCGGCGGTCTCAGCCAGATCGCGCTGCCCGGCATGCTGCTCGCCTTCGGCGTC
>NZ_RZRW01000619.1:0-3232 GCF_003998745.1 Mesorhizobium sp. M7A.F.Ca.US.014.04.1.1
GGTTGAAGGTGTGCTTGAGGATCGCCAGCCCCGCCATCAGCCGGGTCGGCAGCGGCGGCATGCCGGGGCCGTCCGAATAGACGGCGCCGAAACGCTCCTCCAGCACCGGCCAGTCGATCGCCTGCGCCAGCCGCACCAGCTCGTGCTTCATGTTGATGATTTGGTCGAGCCGGGAGCGGAACAGGTCCTGCTCTCCCGTCTCGCGCTTCTCGCGTGGCCTGGACATTCGCTGTCCCCTCGATTCGCCGCCGCCGAACCGAGTGAATCACGCTCCGCGCCACAAGGGAATCGCAAAACCGAATTGCAGGAAAACAGCGTCCAAATACCGCTAATCCTGCAATTCCAAAGCCGCTATCCGCCTCAATCAACAGGCCAGATCAATGGCTTGCGGATAGTTCACGGCCGACCAAATCGAAAATGCAAACTTAGGCTGTTGCGCGGTATCTCCTTCCACATCATCTCTTGCGCATACCTGCATTCCAAGGTGTTTGATCCTATGCTTCGCGAGGAGCAGGTAGGTCGCGACAGCTAGGCAATGTTCCAGCTGCCCTAGCGGAGGAGTCACGATTTTCCGGCAAGCTCCGTCGGCAGACGTTCCTTTCTGGCCTTGGCAAAGGCTCGGTCGCCTTCCAGAAACGCCGCCAGCATGAAAGGGATGAGTTCTGCCACGGTTTCAGACTGACCATAGGTCTGACGGTAAAGTGCAGCATACTCCTTGAGTGTTTGGCTCAGCTCCGCGCTGACGGTAATGGTGATCTTCGAAGCTGTTCGGTCCGGAAGTTTTCCAAGTTTCAGGTCAGCCATGATAACTCCTGCTCAACTGGCGTATGGCCGCAGCACGATGTCCTTGTGCACGATGACGCGCAGTGGCCAACCTGGGCGGACGACGATGGTGGGCTGGATATTGAGGTTTTTTTCGGTGATGCGCTGGCCGGCTCGACTGGCGTTCTGCTGGGCTGATTCCCGGATCGCCTTGACCAGATCGCTCTCGTTTTCGCCGAGGCTGAATTCTGTGCCGACACCGAGCAATGTGGCAAGCGCCACTCCCTTGATCATCTGCCAAGTGTGGAAATCGACTTCGTCTTCCAGCCCTGCGTAGCCGGCGGTGTCGCTCGCGGGCAGATTGTCGATTTCGGCCGACGAGCCGTCGGGCAGCAGAATGCGCTGCCAGACCAGCAGCGCTCGCTTTTGCCCGAACGCGACGACGCTGTCGTAGACGCCGATAAGACGTGAGCCCTGCGGAATCAGCAATATGTTGCCCGTGACCGTGTCGTGCACATTTTCGGTGACTTGCGCGACGACAAGGCCCGGCAAATCGGAATTGATGCCGGTGATCAGGCTGGCGGCAATCACGCTGCCAGCCATCAGTTGATATGGCGAGATCGGCGTCTGCAGCGCATGCGGATTGTAGATCCCGCCAGTGCTCCGCTGGCTGAGAAAATCAAGCTTTCGCTGCTGATTGTTCTGGTCGCCTTCCGCCGCCGCCACCGAGGCTGACGCGCGTCCTGCTTCGGATTGGGGAAGCGCCTCAAATGGATGCTGAGCAGTTTGCACGCTCTCTCCGACATCTGTCTTTTGAGCTCGATTTTCGACGCGGAAAAGCACCCGCGATTCACGCGCTTCGATCGCCTGCTGCGCTAGACGCTGCTCCTCGGCCGAGATGTCTTGGCCCGGCACGATGCCGAGCTGGCGCTGCCGCTCGAGGATGGGGCGGCCGAGGTCGCCCGGCAAAGGTAGCCCAAGGACGGGAGGCTTCGGCTTCATGCCGGAATAGTCATGGGGAAGCGTATCGAGCCCCTCGGCGGTTGGTTTGCGCTCAGTGTTGTAGAGATCTTCCGCCTGATCCCTGATGCGAAGGGCCGGCCCCTGGAGGGCGATCATGGTAACGCCGAAGACAGCGCCGGATCCGAGCGCTGCGATCGCGATGATCACACCGCGCCTGAACCGCACCACGCGGCGGGGAGAGGCCCGAAGCTGCAGTTCCTCGGGATCCAGTTTCGGCGGGATGCCAGAGCGGGAATTTTCGATCATGAGTCCTCACCTCGCCGGCTGCCGCGAAAGAGCGAGATCCGCCGTTGCGGTTGCCTGCCGTCAATCCTGCTGATGCGGATCACCTGCTGCCGCTTGGTGCCGAGGCGAAGTTCGGCCGCGGCGAAGAGCCGATCGACGATGTAATAGTTGCCGCGCACGCGATAGTTGACGAGCTCGCTGCTCCCATCTGCGCCGACGATGAAGAGTGGTGGCGCCTCGCCCTGATCTATGCGACGAGGGAACTCAATATAGACCTTGCTGCCGTCGTCGAAGGCTCGCGTCGGTCTCCAGGGCGGTGTGTCGCCACTGATTGAGTAGCGAAAGCGAAGGTTTTCGAGCGCGATATTCGACGCGACCGGTGTAACTGCCTCGGCTTGAGCATTGCGCTGGCGAAGCGCGATGATCTGGTCTTGGCTGTAGGTCCAGGAGATTGCCGCCATTGCGGTCTTCTCGGTGCTTTGAAGCTGCAAATGATAGGTCCGCCGGTCCGTCGTAATGACGACATTGGTGGCAAGACCCGGCGCGAAGGGTTTTACCAGAACATGGGTGCGCTGATTGTCACCGGTGCCGCTTGCGGTATCGCCAATGACCCAGCGCACGGTGTCGCCAGCCGACACGGCGGTTAGTTTCTCGCCCGGCTGCAGAGCGATGTCGGTCACGCGCTCCGGCGCGGCATAGAGTTGATAAAGCGCGCCATCGGTGAAGGGGTAGACTTGCACGGCATTAACATACCCGTACTTGGTGGGTTGCTGGGTCGCGGCTTTGTTGGCATCAGCGACGCGTTCTTCAGGGGGGCGCTTGTCCTCGGCCTTGCCGGGCTCGGGCTGCATTTGGCCAGGCAGCGGCAGTGGTTTTGGCACCTCGACAATTCTAATCGGCCTCTCCGGCGCCTTTTCGATCGCGGCCGGTTTGAAGTCGGCAGCGTCATAGGAAATCTCAGGCGGCGGCACCTTCTTCGATGCACAAGCGGAAACGACCGCTGCCGACACCGATAGGATCAGCACGGCACGAATCGGTGACATTTTACCTTTCATTGGTGGACTCCGTCGGAGAAAGGGGGGTTGGGACGGCGCTGTCGAGCTCGCGTGACCAGTCAATGGCATTGATGAAGACGCCGAGCGGATTCTTGCGCAGCTGATCCGTATTGCTTGGCGAGCGAATCACGATCGTGAGGATCGCAGTCCAGCGCATCGTGCTGGCA
>NZ_RZRW01000062.1:0-5721 GCF_003998745.1 Mesorhizobium sp. M7A.F.Ca.US.014.04.1.1
GTCGGCGGCCGATCAGCATGTCGAGCTCGGCGCGCAAATCTTCGATCGACGAAAACCGTGCCATGCGCTCGGTGCGCGCCGACAATTCATGGGCCGTCTGCGGCCCGCGCAGCAACAGCAAGCCGATCAAGGCGGTCTGCGGTGTGGTCAGCGAGAAGCGCTGCGCCATCTGGTGCTCGTAGCGCTCGACACGCGAACCGAACATCTGCCGCACCAGCCCCTTTTGTTCGAGCAGCTTCAGCCCCCGGTGCACCTCGCTCTGCTCCAGCGCCATCACCGGCTCGCGCGCCGTCTTCTGGTTGGCGGCGGCCAGTGCCGCGTTGAGCGTCAGCGGATAGACATCCGGCGTCAGCTCCTTCTTCTCGATCAGGCAGCCGAGAATGCGAGCTTCCACAGGGGAAAGGATGGGAAGGTCATCGCTCATTGGATTACTCTCGCCGGCAACCAACCAACCGCCT
Organism: Mesorhizobium sp. M7A.F.Ca.US.014.04.1.1; assembly: GCF_003998745.1. Lineage (NCBI taxonomy): Bacteria > Pseudomonadati > Pseudomonadota > Alphaproteobacteria > Hyphomicrobiales > Phyllobacteriaceae > Mesorhizobium > Mesorhizobium sp. M7A.F.Ca.US.014.04.1.1. The sequence continues at coordinate 459 of NZ_RZRW01000062.1, forward strand.
AAACCCTTCTCTCCACCATCATCTTCTTGATCTCCGCGATCGCCTTGGCCGGGTTGAGGCCTTTGGGGCAGGTCTGCGCGCAGTTCATGATGGTGTGGCAGCGATAGAGCCGGAACGGGTCTTCGAGATTGTCGAGCCGCTCGCCGGTGGCCTCGTCGCGGCTATCGATCAGCCAGCGATAGGCCTGCAGAAGCGTTGCCGGGCCGAGATAGCGGTCGCCGTTCCACCAATAGCTCGGGCACGAGGTCGAGCAGCAGGCGCACAATATGCATTCATAGAGCCCGTCGAGCTTCTCGCGGTCCTCATGGCTCTGCAGCCACTCCTTGGCCGGCTCCGGCGACACCGTCTTCAGCCAAGGCTGGATCGACGCGTGCTGGGCGTAGAAATTGGTGAGGTCGGGCACCAGATCCTTGACCACCTGCATATGCGGCAGCGGGTAGACTTTTACCGCGCCCGAAATGTCGTCGCAGCCCTTGGTGCAGGCGAGCGTGTTGGAACCGTCGATGTTCATGGCGCAGGAGCCGCAAATGCCTTCGCGGCAGGAACGCCGCAAGGTCAGCGTCGGGTCGATCTTGTTCTTGATCCACAGCAGCGCGTCGAGCACCATCGGCCCGCAGTCGTCCATGTCGACGAAATAGGTATCGATGCGCGGGTTCTCGTCGTCGTCCGGCGACCAGCGATAGATGCGGTATTCCCGCAGATTGGTGGCGCCCTCCGGCTTCGGCCAGGTCTTGCCCGGCTTGATCTGCGAATTCTTGGGGAGCGTGAGTTCAACCATGTTCGATCCTCAATACACTCTGGCCTTGGGCGCGATCTTGGCGAGGCTGATGCCGCCGTCCTTTTCAGCCAGCTGCGGCTCGGTGTGCACCGGCCGGTAGGAGAGTGCCACCTCGCCGTCTTCGCTCAGCCTGGCCAGCGTATGCTTGCGCCAGACCGCGTCGTCGCGCGCCGAAAAGTCCTCGCGTGCGTGCGCGCCACGGCTCTCCTTGCGCGCCTCGGCGCTGTAGACCGTGGTGATGGCATTGGCCATCAGGTTTTCCAGCTCCAGCGTTTCGACCAGATCGGAGTTCCAGATCATCGAGCGGTCGGACACTTTGATGTCCTTCAACTCGCCCCAGATCTGCGAAATGCGCTTACAGCCATTTTCGAGCGACTCCTGCGTGCGGAATACGGCCGCGTCTTCCTGCATCGCCTTCTGCATCTTTTCACGCAGCACCGCCGTCGGTGTCGAGCCGTTGGCGTAACGCAGCCGGTCGAAGCGGTCCATGATCTTTTCGACCGAGGCTTCGTTGGGCGAAGGGATCGCCGACTTGCGGTCGATGACCTGGCCGGCGCGGATCGCCGCCGCGCGGCCGAACACCACAAGATCGATCAACGAATTCGAACCGAGCCTGTTGGCGCCGTGCACGGAGGCGCAGCCGGCTTCGCCGACAGCCATCAATCCGGGCGACACCTGGTCTGGATTGAGCGCCGTCGGATTGAGCACCTCGCCCCAGTAATTGGTCGGCACGCCGCCCATATTGTAGTGGACCGTGGGCAGCACCGGGATCGGCTCCTTGGTCAGGTCGACACCGGCAAAGATCTTGGCCGATTCCGAAATGCCCGGCAGCCGCTCATGCAGGACGGCGGGATCGAGATGGTCGAGATGCAGGAAGATGTGGTCCTTGTTCTTGCCGACGCCGCGGCCTTCGCGGATCTCCAGCGTCATGCAGCGCGAGACGACGTCGCGCGAGGCAAGGTCCTTGGCTGACGGCGCGTAGCGCTCCATGAAGCGCTCGCCCTCGGAATTGACGAGATAGCCGCCCTCGCCGCGCGCACCCTCGGTGATCAGGCAGCCGGCGCCATAGATGCCGGTCGGGTGGAATTGCACGAACTCCATGTCCTGCAGCGGAAAGCCGGCACGCGCGGCCATGCCGCCGCCGTCGCCGGTGCAGGTGTGCGCCGAGGTGGCCGAGAAATAGGCGCGGCCATAGCCGCCGGTCGCCAGCACCACCATCTTGGCCGAGAAGCGGTGGATGGTGCCGTCATCCAGGTTCCAGGCGACGACACCGGTGCAGGTGCCGTCCGGCTCCATGATCAGGTCGAGCGCGAAATACTCGATGAAGAACTGCGCATTGTTCTTCAGCGACTGGCCGTAAAGCGTATGCAGGATGGCATGCCCGGTGCGGTCGGCGGCGGCACAGGTGCGCTGCACGGGGGGACCTTCGCCATAGTTCATCATGTGGCCGCCGAACGGCCGCTGGTAGATCTTGCCCTCTTCGGTGCGCGAAAACGGCACGCCGTAATGTTCGAGCTCGTAGACCGCGGCCGGCGCCTCGCGCACCAGATATTCCATGGCGTCGACATCGCCCAGCCAGTCCGAGCCCTTGACGGTGTCGTACATGTGCCATTGCCAGGAATCGGGACCCATGTTGGACAGCGAGGCGGCAATGCCGCCTTGCGCCGCCACCGTGTGCGAGCGGGTCGGGAACACCTTGCTGATGCAGGCGGTGCGCAGCCCCTGTTCGGCCATGCCGAGCGTGGCGCGCAGGCCGGCGCCGCCGGCGCCAACGACCACCACGTCGAACTTGTGGTCGACAAGGGTATAGCCTGCCGTGTTGGCTTGTTTCGCGTCCTTGGCCAACTCAGCCTCCGAATGCCAGCTTGAGCAGGGCGAAGATCGAGGCGACGCCGACCGCTATGGTGAAAAATGTATTGAGCGCGATCAGCGCCAGCTTCATGCCTTCGCCATGCACGTAATCCTCAATGATCACCTGCATGCCGATCCGCATATGGGTGAGACCGGAGATGAGCACCAGGGCCATCACCAGCGCCACGAACGGGTTGGCAAGGGCTGCCCGCACATGCTCGTGGTCGGCGCCGTTGAGCGCGATCAGGAAACCGACGAAGAACAGGATCAGCGGGATGTTGGCGATCGCGGTCAGGCGCTGGCGCCAGAAATGCCCGGTGCCCTCGCGGGCGGAGCCGAGGCCGCGGACCCTCGCCAGCGGCGTGCGCATGTCGGTGTTTTTGCCGCTCATCATCAAGCTCCCCGCGCCATGGTGCCGGCGATCCAGATCAGCAGCGTGAGCAGGATCGAGCCGGCCAGCGTCGCCCAGGCGATCTTCGAGGCGGTATGCTTTTCCAGGCCCGCGCCCGTGTCCCAGATGAGGTGCCGTACGCCGCCCAGCATATGATGCATCAGCGCCCAGGTGTAGCCGAACAGGATGATCCGGCCGAGCCAGGTGCCGAAGGCCGAATTGGCCCAATCGAAGGTCGCCTGCGAGCTTGCCGCCGCCATCAGCCACAGGGCGACCAGCAGCGTGCCGAAATACAGCGCGCCGCCGGTGATGCGGTGAATGATCGACATCGTCATGGTGATCGGCGGCCGGTACACGGTGAGGTGCGGCGAAATCGGCCGTTCACGTCTGGCAAATTCGCGGGTGGCTGGTGATTTGCTCATGGCTCCCCCAGTTCGGCGTCTCTCTGGAGCCTCAGGTGGAAATGCGGCATTGCCGCTTCCGGTTGCGACTTCGGACAGCCGGTTTCTAATGCTCTTTTTGCACCGCGTCAAAGCCAGAAAACCGTTTCGAAAACGTAATTTAGTCTGACTAAAAGGCGGGCTTTGGCTTCAATCGATTAGGCTGGGAAGGCCTGAAGCCGGCTCGATATCGCTGCAGTGCAACATATCTGGCTCCAGGGCCCAGCGGTGGTGAGACTGGCGTCAGCGTTTGCAGGTCTGCGGCGTCGATCCCTTCTTCATCACCAGCGCCTCGCGCCCGTCGATCACGATTGCGTCATGCGTGGCCGCCTGGTAGCGGCTGCTCTGGTTGGCAGGCGACGCCGCAAACTCCTCGGTCGCGCCGTCGGACCCGACCACACGCAACGACGTGCCTAGATTTTGGATGAAAATCATACCGTTGTTGCCGCATCTATAGGTGGCCGTGCCTATGCCTGGTCGCGGCGCGGTAAGGTCGGTGATGATCTTGGGTGCAGCTGCCGGAGGCACCGCGGCTGCGACGGACTGCTGGGCCGGCGCAGGTGAGACGACGACGGTATTGGCTGCCTTCGGCGCGCTGTCTTGCGGCACACAGGCAGCGACGACACCGAGCAACGGGAAAACGGACACCCAAATCGGCCGGCGTAGCGCCATATGCTGTCCTCCCGCGCGGCAAGCGGCCACGATGCTTTGTCCAGATCACGATCGTCCCGACGCCAAGGCGGACGCCGCCGCGATGGTGCGGCCAAGCATGGCCGAATGATGGCCACCGGGTTTTCCATCCAGTCGGATATTAACGGATATTAACCATGTTTACCGAGACATCGCCGCCAAACGCGCCGGCCTCTTAACAAAGGTTAAGAAACCGTTAATTTCTGATTCGAGGAGGCTTTCCCTCAAGACACGGAGGACGCCATGCGTTCGAATTCGGGCAAATCGCGCCTTGCGGCGCTCGTCGTAGCAGCCTCGGTCGCCGGCCTTGCAGCGCCAGCGCTTGCCGGCGCACGGCATCAGGATCGCGTCTACGCCGATTCCTTCGGCAACCTCGTCGTCGACAGCGCCGCCGGCTACAAGCGCATCATCGTCGGCCAAGGCAGGCTGGCCAAGCAGCTCTCCGACTACACCAGCGCCGGCCAGCCCAAGGTGATCTACGAGAACGAAGCCGACGAAATCGGCGGTTATAGCGATTGCTACCGGCCGCCGGTGCTGGTGAAGGGCCGCTCCTATATGTACGGCCTCTCCGACGGCGAGATGCCCGAACTCAGCCCCTGCCGTTAGCTTCCGTTCCGGCTGACGACCAGTTGCCGGCAGGCCCGACGGAGACGCGCACGCAATCGCGCCCGGCATTCTTCGCCTGATAGAGCGCCTGGTCGGCCCGCCGCATCAGATCGGCAAAGTCTTCGCTCGCATGGAGTTCGGCGACGCCGAAGCTCGCGGTGCAGCGGTTGTCAGCCGGCAGTCCGTCTATGGGCAGCGCGCCGAAGGCGCTGCGCGTCCCCTCGGCGAACAGCCGCGCCGCGGCAAGGTTGGTTCCCGGCAGGATGATGGCGAACTCCTCGCCGCCAATGCGGCCGGCAACGTGATGCGCGGCGGCGGCTTCACGCAGGAAGCCTGCAAAAGTCTCGATCACCCGGTCGCCGGACGCATGGCCGAAGCTGTCGTTGACGCTCTTGAAATGATCGAGATCGGCTATGACCAGCGCGACCGGCACGCCTTGCCGCAGGGCGCCAAGCACCGCCAGTTCGGCATGGCGGGTGAAGCCGCCGCGATTGAGCAGGCGCGAAA
>NZ_RZRW01000062.1:5731-16459 GCF_003998745.1 Mesorhizobium sp. M7A.F.Ca.US.014.04.1.1
GGCGCGAAAGCGTGTCCGTCTCCGACTTCGACGTCACTTCGGCAAGCACGTCGCGAACCAGGATGGCCAGCATCAGCAGCGCCAGCGCCAGCGCAAAGACAGTGCCGAGCGATTGCGACACCAGCGCGTAGTTGCTTTGCAGATAGGCTTGCGGATTGGCGCCCCAGCCGCCGAGCGCATGGGCGATGAATGGCTTGGAGGCAAACTGCAGGCCGCTCGCCGCCAGCACGGCCATCAATATGCGATCGAGACGGGCAAGCTTTTGCCTCGATGACCAGACGATGGCCAGCCCGATGAACTGCATGACCGCATAGGGAAGCTGGTAAGCCATGATGCGGATCAGCGACTGGCGGGGCAGGTCCTGTACGAAATACACAGCTATGGTGGTGGCCAACAGGAAAAACAGCATCGCCTTCCAGGGCGGCGCCACGCCGTATTTGCGGGCAAGCCCGCCATTGAACGCAATGGTGGCGGCAAGGAAGACCGCGAAGGCGGCAACGACCGGGAGCCGCGCGTCGGCAAAAGCGGGAATGGAGAATTCGATGGCCGAATAGGCCATGCCCAGCAGATAGCCAAATGCCAGCCAGCGCGCCGGCGCCCGGCCGACATCGTGGAAGGCGACCGCCATGAAGCAGGCCGCCAGCAGGCCGGCAACCGACAGATTGATCAACAGGATGAAGTTGGCGCCGCTCATGTTCTCCCGCACCCGCGCCGACAGCTAATCATCGACGGGCGAAGAAGACGTTAACGTCCTGGCCGGCCAGGATTCAGCCGGTCTTGAGCGGCTCCGGCAGGAACGCCGTTTCCGGCCGCTCATAGGACAGGCGTACACTGTCGCGGCCGTTCTTCTTGGCCTTGTAGAGCGCATCGTCGGCACGGCGCATCAGCGGCTCCAGCGCCTCGTCACCGCTGCGGGCCGCCACGCCGAAGCTTGCCGTCACCTTCGTTCCCTGGGGAAGCCCGTCGACATGGCCGGCCGAATAGACCGTGCGCACCGCTTCGGCGAACAGCCGTGCCGCGGCAAGATCGCTGAGTGGCAGCAGCACGGCGAATTCCTCGCCGCCGATACGCCCGGCAACACCGCGCGCGCCGGCCGCCGACCGAAGCTTGGCGGCGAAATCGGCAATCACGCGATCGCCCGCCCCATGCCCATGCACATCGTTGAGCGCCTTGAAATGATCGAGGTCGGCCAGCACCAACGCGACCGGGAACCGCGCCGAGGCGCAGTGCCGCAAGAGCAGCATGCCGCGCTCCTCGAAGCCACGCCGGTTGAGCAGGCCCGACAGGGGGTCGGTAAAGGTCTCGGTCTTCAACGCCTTCAACACGTCGAGTGCCGCGGCGGAAAACAGGCACAGCGCGATAAGCAGCGACAGCAGCGCGTGCGACAGCAGCGCCGTCGTCCAGTAGGACGAGCCATAGAACCCGTCATAGCTCGTGAAGGGCCCGTGCGCGATGACGACGATAAGGGTGCGCACGAAGAAGTTGACGCCCGACAGCAGCGACAGCACGAACAGGATTTTCTCGGTCGGGCCGTTGTTGCGCACCGGGCGCAGTTCGGCGGCAACCAGAAGGCTGATACCGCCGAAAGCGAAGTTCATCGCCAGGATGCGCCAGGTGAGATCCGGCGCGATGAACAGGAACCAGCAGAACGACGCCAGTCCCCCGCAGGCCAGCGCGCCGATCCCCACATAGGGCACCTTGCGGCCATAGCGGTGGACGATGGCGCCGGCCAGGCAGCAGCCGGCGATGCTGAAGCAGATGTTCGACACCAGCTTGGTCAGCGGCATGCCGATCGGCAAGGTGAAATACTGAAGCAGGAAGCCCACCGCCGAGAGACTGTAGCTGAGCGCCAGCACGGCCAGATAGGGGCGGTGGCGCTGATAGGACCATAGCACGAGGAACGCCGCGCCGAGCGCCAGCGCGATCGTCGGGTTAAGCAGCGCTATGAGCAGACCCGTGTCCAAACGACTATGACTTCCCCTCGCTTACGTCGGGGAAGAGCTTAGAGGGCAAGCCCAAACAAGCGGTTAAGCCTCGCCGCAAGCAGGACCGCCATCTCAAAATAATGTCAGGGAACCGCCGTCTCCGGTCAGCGTTCCTTCGTTGACAATCTGGAGCGACCGATGGCCGACACAATCACACTGACCGACCACGATGCGATCCGCTCGTGGGCTGCCGGGCGCGCCGGCTTTCCCGCAATCGTCGACATCTCGCCCGAAGCGGGGACGCAGCCCATGTTGAGGCTGGTCTTCGGCCAGCACGCCTATCAGGATCAGGACCAGCCTGAACGGCCGCTCAATGCGGGGGGCTATGAACTCGTCGAATGGGACGAATGGTTCAAGCTCTTCGAAGAACAACAGCTTGCGCTTGTGGTCGCGGCCGAACAGCCCGGACGCCGCGAGGAGTTCCACGAACTCGTCCGCCGCGACGGGAAGCGTTGACCCGAGCCGGGTGCGGCTCGGGTCCGTTCAAGTCTGGACTACTTCCACTCGCGAATGTCGACGAAGTGGCCGGCGATCGCCGCCGCGGCCGCCATCGCCGGCGACACCAGATGGGTGCGGCCCTTGAAGCCTTGCCGGCCCTCGAAATTGCGGTTCGAAGTCGAGGCGCAGCGTTCATGCGGCTTCAGCCGGTCGTCGTTCATGGCCAGGCACATCGAGCAGCCCGGCTCGCGCCAATCGAAACCGGCGGCGACAAAGATCTTGTCGAGGCCTTCGGCTTCCGCCTGTTCCTTGACCAGGCCGGAGCCCGGCACGATCATCGCATCGACATGCGGGCTGACCGTCTTGCCTTCGACCACCTTGGCGACGGCGCGCAGATCCTCGATGCGGCCATTGGTGCAGGAACCGATGAAGACGCGGTCGAGCGTGATGTCGGTGATCCTGGTGCCCGGCGTCAGACCCATATAGTCGAGCGCGCGCTGCTTGGAGGTGCGCTTGTTCTCATCGGTGATGTCGTCCGGGTTCGGCACGATGCCTTGCACCGACACGACGTCCTCGGGCGAAGAGCCCCAGGAGACGATCGGCGGCAGCTTGGCCGCGTCGAGCACGATCACCTTGTCGAAATGCGCGCCCTCGTCGGACTGTAGCGTCTTCCAGTATTCGAGTGCCGCATCCCAGGCCGCGCCCTTCGGCGCGCGGGGCTTGTCCTTGACATAGGCGAAGGTCGTCTCGTCCGCGGCGATCAGGCCGGCGCGCGCGCCGCCTTCGATCGACATGTTGCAGATCGTCATGCGGCCCTCCATCGACAGCGCACGGATCGCCTCGCCGGCATATTCGATGACATAGCCGGTGCCACCGGCAGTGCCGATCTCGCCGATGATGGCCAGGATGATGTCCTTGGCGGTGACACCTTCCGGCAATTGGCCGTCGACACGCACCAGCATGTTCTTGGCCTTGCGCTGGATCAGCGTCTGCGTCGCCAGAACATGCTCGACCTCGGATGTGCCGATGCCATGCGCCAGCGCGCCGAAAGCGCCGTGCGTCGAGGTGTGGCTGTCGCCGCAGACGATGGTCATGCCGGGCAGTGTAAAGCCCTGCTCCGGACCGATGATGTGGACGATGCCCTGGCGGATATCGTTCTCGGAATAATATTCGACGCCGAAATCCCTGGCGTTCTTGGCCAGCGCCTCGACCTGGATGCGGCTTTCCTCGTTCTTGATGCCGAACTTGCGCTCGGGCGAAGTCGAGACATTGTGATCGACCACGGCCAGCGTCTTTTCCGGATGCCGGACTTTACGGCCGGTCATGCGCAGGCCTTCGAAGGCCTGCGGACTGGTCACTTCATGGACCAGGTGGCGGTCGATGTAGAGCAGGCAGGTGCCGTCTTCCTGGCGATCGACGACATGGTCGTCGAAAATCTTGTCGTAGAGGGTGCGCGGTGCGCTCATGTGCGTAAATCCGTCGATATGAGAATGGGAAAGAGCAGGTGCCGGACCTCCGGCCCGGCGAAACGACCCCGATGGGTCGGCCTAGGGTAGTCGGCTGGTCAGCGCCCCGGACACGCGCGCGGAGAAGCGCGACGGCAGGCGTTTTCTGTCCTGCAGCACGAACCCCTTGTAGGCCGGATCGCCAAAAAGCTCTTCCATGGCGTGGCTCATATCAATGTTTTGGGTTTTCGGCAATTGGAAGCTGCCTTCGCAGAACTCGGGTTCCTCGTCCTCACTTCCACACCTTCAGGGGGAGAGGAAGGAAGCCAAGATCGGAGAACGCGCCGCTCAGATCACTTCAAACACAAAAGTCTTCACCAGCGCATCCGGCTCGGCGATCGCATAGCAGCGGAACCACGGGCTTTCCTCGACCGGCCGCCATTTCCCAGTCTGCTCCAACTCATCGAACACCGCCTGGAAGCCGCCGCTCTCGAACACCCGGTCGCGCACGGTGAAGATCGCATGGCCGCCCTTGCGGGTGATGCGCACCAGTTCGTGCAGGCCTGTCGCCGGCGCATGGCTGATGGTGAACACGCCTGTCGAGAAGAAGGCGCGGAAATACCCGTCCGGCCACGGCAGCGGACCGCCCAGCATTGCCTGCTTCAGTTCGCTGTAGGCATTGCGGCTGCCGGCGATCTTCAGCATATCGTCCGAGAGGTCGAGCCCCGCAATGTCGCGGTAGCCGAGCGCATTCAGCGACGGTCCCGACAGGCCGGTGCCGCAGCCGGCATCGAGCAACGGGCCATCGCCCGCCGGCACATGGCGCGCCACCCAGGCGGTGATCAGGAAAGGCAGGAGGTAGCCGAGCGAGGCGGTCTCGCTGTCATAGGTCCCGGCCCATGCGGCATAGGCCTCTTCAAGCGCTTCCGGCGTGTCGGCCGTATAGACGGAATCCAGCGCCGCATTGGCTTTGTCGACGATCATGGGACCTCCTCAACGGGAATGCTCGGGGATCGTAGCGCTGCCTTGGCCGAAAAACTATTCCTCGTGCTGGCGGCGCAGCCGCCGTTCCAGCGCCCTGAGCGCCAGCGACAGGCCGACGGTCAGGATGAGGTAGATGTAGGCTGTTATCGAATAGGTCTCGAAGAAGCGAAAGGAGCCGGCGGCGTAGACCTTGCCCATCTGCGTGATGTCGGCAACGCCGAGCACCGAGACCAGCGAGGAATCCTTGACCAGTGCGACGAAATCATTGCCGAGGGGCGGCAGGATGGTGCGGATCGCCTGTGGAAACACGATGAGCCGGAAACGCTGCGCGCGGGTCAGCCCGAGCGCCTTCGCCGCTTCGATCTGGCCCTTCTCCACCGCCTGGATGCCGGCCCGGAAAACCTCCGAGATGAAAGCCGAATAGCCGATGGTCAGCGCCATGATGGCGCGCCACAACAGCGACACGTCGCGCACCAAAAGCTCGCCGAACAGGCCGGCGCTTTGCAGCGGCGCGGTCAGCGCGTTCCAGGCCGCGACGAAGGCCGGCGCGCCGGCAAAGGCGATCCAGAACAACAGCACCAGGATCGGCACGCCGCGGATGATCTCGACATAGAAGCGCGCGATCTGGCGCAGCCAGCGCGAACCCGACATTCCCATCAGCGCGATGCCGAGCCCAATGGCCGACGCCAGCACGAAGGCAATCACGGTGACGAAGATGGTGACGCCGATGCCCTTGGCGACCGTGGCGAACACCTGGGCATAGAGATTGCTGGTGGCGACGAAGACGGCCACCGCGATCGCGATGGTCACGGCCACGACGAGCCACCAGGGGAAGTCGGCTTTGGAGGAAGAGGCGGGAGGCATCAAAAGGATTGCGCCAAGGCAGCCCCCTCTGGCCTGCCGGCCATCTCCCCCTCAAGGGGGGAGATTGGCAGCTTCGTCGACGGCACTCTTTTTACAACTTTGGTGATTGGTGAAAGCGGAAAAAACAGCCAATCTCCCCCCTTGAGGGGGAGATGCCCGGCAAGGCAGAGGGGGGCGTTCAAGCGCGAAGTCAGTGCGAAATCACTGCCCCATCTTGTAATCAAGAAACCACTTCTTGTTCAGCGCATCGAACGTCCCGTCCGCCTTCAACGCCGCAATCGCCGCATTGACCGGCTTCACCAGGTCGGAACCCTTCGGGAAGATGAAGCCGAAATCCTCGGTGCCGAGCGGTCCGCCGATCAGCTTCAGCTTGCCCTCGGAGGCGTCGACATAGCCCTTCCCCGCGGTGCCGTCGGTCAAGACGACGTCAACGTCGCCGGATTTCAGTGCCTGCACCGTGGCGCCGAAGGTCTCGAACAGCTTGATGCGCGGGTTCTGCTCATTGCCGTCGAGCACGCTGTAGACGGCGGTGTAGAAGGGCGTGGTACCGGCCTGCGCGCCGATCAGCCCATCCTTGAAGGCGCCGAAGGTCTTGGCGTCGGTGAAACGGCTTTCATCGCCGCGCACCAGCATGAACTGTTCCGAGCGCATATAGGGGTCGGAGAAATCGACCTTCTCCTTGCGGTCGTCCTTGATGGTGATGCCGGTCATGCCGATGTTGTACTGGTTGTCGGAAACCGCCTGGATCATCGCGTCCCAGGATGTGTTCTGGTACTCGACGGCGAAATTCAGCCGCTTGGCGATCTCGTTCATCGCATCATATTCCCAGCCGATCTGCTTGCCGGTCTTGGCATCGATGAACTGCAGCGGCGGATAGGCGTTTTCGGTCACAACCACCACCTTTTTGCCGCCGAGGTCGGGCAGCGCCTGCGCAAAGGCGGCAACGGGTACCAGGACGAGGGCAAGCAGGCCTGCCAGCAGCAGTTTCGATTTGGTCATGACACACTCCCCGGAAATTGAAGGACCCGGGCACGGCCGGGCTTGTAGGAAAATCCGGCGCCGACTTTAGCTTTCCGCAAGCGTCATGCAAGACGGTCCGCTGCGTCAGCGCGCGCGAAAAGGGATTCCGATGCCTTCATTTCCGGGATTCAGGAATGAACGGTGTCGCGGCAGCGATCAGCTCCGCTTCACGATGCCGGCATCCGCCTTGCGCAAGCCGGAGACGAACCGTGTCAGCGTGCGGTGCAGGGATTTCAACTCGTCGGCATCCAGCGGCAGGTTGCAAAGCATCGCCGCCGGCACGCTTTTGGCCTGCTCACGCAACGCTTGTCCCTTCGCTGTCGGCTCGACCAGAACCCGGCGCTCGTCGGCGGGGTCGCGCCGGCGTGTGACCAGGCCACCGGCCTCCAGCCGCTTGAGCAGCGGCGTCAGCGTCGCCGAATCCAGCCCGAGCGCTTCGCCAAGCTCGCCGACCGTGCTTGGAGCCCGTTCCCAGAGCGCCAACATGGCCAGATATTGCGGATAGGTCAGGCCGAGCGGATCGAGCAGCGGGCGGTAGAGCTTCGTCATCAGCCCGCTTGCCGAATAGAGCGCGAAGCAGAGCTGTTGGTCGAGCCGCGGAACGTGAAACGTCCCGGTGGCCTCCGCCGGGACGTCCCTGGTGCTCTTTGTCGTCTTTTCCGTCATGCCGCCTTTACCGAAAGCGCTACGTCGACATTGCCCCTGATGGCGTTGGAATAGGGGCAGATCTTGTGCGCCTCCGATACAAGCGCTTCCGCCGCCGCCTGATCAAGGCCTTTCGTTTCCGCCGCGAGCGCGACACCGAGCTTAAAGCCTTCGCCATCGGGAAGCAGGCTGACGGTGGAGGTTACCCCGGCATCCGTCAGCGACAGCTTCTGTTTGCGCGCGACAAAGCGGATGGCGCTTTCGAAGCAGGCGGCATAGCCGATAGCGAACAGTTGCTCGGGATTGGTGGCGCCCCCCGGCCCGCCGAGTTCTTTGGGCATTGCCAGATCGACCTTGAGCAGACCGTCGCTGGTCTCGCCATGGCCGGCGCGGCCGCCGGTGACGTGAGCCTGTGTGGTGTAGAGTGCCATATCAAATCTCCAATTACTTTGTGCGCGATTATTTAGTTCACAAAGTAATGCGCCGTCAACAGCCGGATCCTGTGTCTGGCGCTGAAAGCGTTCACAGTCTGGTGAAACGAAAAAAGGCGGCCGAAGCCGCCTTTTTGAATGGGATTTCCGAAAACCTTATTCGGCAGGGGTCGCTTCTGCGGCGGCCTTGGCTGCTGCTTCGGCCTCGGCGGCGGCCTTCTTCTCGGCGGCGTCCTGGGCGGCCTTCTCGACGGCCAGGGCCTCGGCTGCTGCCACCTTCTCGGCTTCGATACGGGCCTTCTCGGCGTTCAGCGCATCGCGCTCCTCATCGTTCAGCTTGCGGGCGCGCACGCCGGTGTTTTCAGAAATACGGGCCGATTTGCCGCGACGATCGCGCAGGTAGTAGAGCTTGGCGCGACGCACCTTGCCGCGGCGAACGATCTCGACGCCTTCAACCATCGGCGAGTAGACCGGGAACACGCGCTCGACACCTTCGCCGTAGGAAATCTTGCGAACCGTGAAGTTCTCCTGGAAGCCGGCGCCGGCGCGGGCGATGACGACGCCCTCATAGGCCTGGACGCGGGTGCGGGTGCCTTCGGTCACGCGGACCTGGACGCGCACGGTGTCGCCGGGCTGGAATTCGGGAAGCTTGCGCTTGGCTTCGATCTTGGCGGCCTGTTCGGCCTCGAGCTGACGGAGAATATCCATCTCAAAAGTCCACTTCTTGTTCTTCCGACAGTCAGAGCGTCCGACACTCGCCTTGCAGTTCCATTGACCGCTTGGCTATGCCTTTTGTCTCCAAGACATTTGTCTTTGAAACATCAGGCAGGGGCGACTACACCGTCATTGTTGACGGGTCCGGCAGATTCTTTCTGGCCGGTACGGGCGGGCACATACAGCTATTTCGCCGCTTTGTCACGCCTTGGGCGCGCATTTTCTGCTCGCATGGCACCATCGTAATCCTGCCGTGCCGGGTTGCGCCGGTCGTTCAGGCTTTCTAAAGCCTGAAATAACACAGTTTTGAGCGGCCGCAATTCATGTCTGTCTTCGATGCCATCGTGCTGTTTCTAGCGGGCTTTCTGTCAGGCGCCGCCAATGCGGTCGCCGGTGGCGGCACCTTCATCACCTTCGGCGCCATGACGTTGGTCGGCCTGCCGCCGATCGTTGCCAACGCCACCTCCTCGGTGACGCAATTTCCAGGCTACATCACCTCGACCCTCGCCTACTCGGCCGATATCAGGCACTTCTGGCGCGGCGCGCTGCTGCTGTGCCTGATCTCGGCCGTGGGCGCACTGGCCGGCGCTCTGATCCTTTTGGCGCTCGACAATCCCTCGTTTCGCGCTCTGGTGCCGTGGCTGCTGCTAGCCGCGACGGCCCTGTTCGCCGCCGGCCCCTGGCTGAAACCAGTGCCAAAGCCCGGCCATGAAGCGGCGGTGGGCTCGCTGGCCGGCTCGCTCGCGCAGTTTCTCACCGCCATCTATGGGGGCTTCTTCGGCGCCGGCATGGGCGTGATGATGCTGGCGACGCTCGGCCTCACCCAGGCCGGCGACTATCACCGGCTGAACGCGTTGAAGAACATGCTGGCCATGGTCATCGCCGCTGTCGCGATCGTCGTCTTCGTCTCGGGCGGCGTCGTCGCCTGGCCGCAGGCGATCATCATGATCCCGGGCGGCGCGCTCGGCGGCTATGCCGGCGTCTGGATCGCCAAGCGGGTGCCGCAAAACGCCGTGCGCGGCTTCGTCGTCGCCGTCGGCCTGTTTTTGGCCTTCTATTATTTTGCCAAGGGCTGAGCAGCGGCAAGCAGGTCCGGACGCCTCTCGGCTGTCAGTCTTTCTGACTCCGCCCGCCGCCAGGCGGCGATCTTCTTGTGATTGCCGGAAATCAGGACCTCGGGAATGTCACGGCCTTCGAACTCCTGCGGCCGCGTATAGTGCGGATGTTCGAGCAGGCCGTTTTCAAAACTCTCTTCCTCGCCCGACATCGCGTTGCCCATGACCCCGGGCAGCAGCCGCACCACCGCGTCGAGCAGCACAAGGGCGGCCGGCTCACCACCCGAGAGAATGAAATCGCCGATCGAGACTTCCTCCAATCCCCGCGCGTCGATCACCCGCTGGTCGACGCCTTCGAAGCGGCCGCACAGGATGACGGCGCCCGGCCCAGCGGCCAGCTCGCGCACACGCGCCTGGGTCAGCGGCTTGCCGCGCGGGCTCATCAGCAGCCGGGGCCGCGCATCGCCTTCCGGCGAAGCATGGTCGATGGCTTTCGCCAGCACGTCGGCGCGCATCACCATGCCGGCGCCGCCGCCGGCGGGCGTGTCGTCGACGGTGCGATGGCGGTCGGTGGCGAAGTCGCGGATCTGGATCGTCTCCAGCGACCACGTCCCGGCCTCGAGCGCCCGGCCGGCCAACGACAGGCCGAGCGCGCCGGGAAACATCTCGGGGTAAAGCGTCAGCACCGAAGCGGAAAAACTCACCGGTTGCCCCCGGCATCGCTCGGTCCGCGCGGCCTGCCCTTCGGATCGAAGTCTTCCTCACGCGGACCACCGCCATCCTCGTCATCGACCAGCCCGGCTGCCGCCGGATCGACACGAACAAAACCCTCGGCGATCGACACTTGCGGTACGGCAGCCTGTGTGAACGGGATCAGCACGCCCTTGCGCCCGCCCAGCGTCACGTCGAGAATGTCGCCGCCGCCGAAATTGTGCACCGCGACCACCTTGCCAAGCACGGCACCCGTGTCGTCGCGGACTTCGAGGCCGACGAGGTCGGCATGGTAGAATTCGTCTTCCTCGCCATCGTCCGGCAGCATCGAACGGTCGACGAACAGCTCCGTGCCGGCCAGCGCCTCGGCCGCATTGCGGTCGGCAATGCCCTTGAAACGGACCACGACGACGGTGTTGGCGGGCCCGATGTCGAC
>NZ_RZRW01000620.1:0-3232 GCF_003998745.1 Mesorhizobium sp. M7A.F.Ca.US.014.04.1.1
TATCCGATCCGTCTCAGCATCAAAGCTAGATGATCCTGGATCGGCGATAGTCGGTCTCTTCCACACAGGGTCGGCGTTGTCCGTCAAACGGTGAACCGCTCAATCATTTCAGAGCGTAGAGGTAGGCCGCGATATCGCGCGCCTGCTGCTCCGAAATTCGGGTCGATGGCATGGCCGTGCGCGGATTGATTTCCCTGGCAGACCGTATCCAGCGGATCAGGTTCTCTGGATTGTTGGCCAGCCCGCCGCCGATAAAGGTGCGGTCAGCAAGACTGGCGTCGAGGCGTGGACCGACCTGCCCTTGCGCGCCCGGCACGCCCGAAATCGTATGGCAGCCGGAACAACCATTCGCAGTCATGATCGGCATGGCGCGCGCAATGTCACCTCCCGTGGCCGCCTCCGCCTCGTGGCGGATGCGCGCCGCCTGATCGGACCACCAGGTCATTCCGGCCACGCCCGCAACGAGCAGCACCAGCGCGACGCTGGCGCCGGCAAGCAGCTTAGACAAGCTCGTAGGCATGCGCAGCCTCCCCCCTTCCGCTCGCCTTGATCCACAGCGCGGCCAGCAGCAGCGCTGCGCCGCCATAGATCAGTCCAGCGGGAACCCACATCACCAGCCCGGCAAGTTGCTGGTCTTCCAGGGGGCTCAAATTCCATAGTGCCGCACCCACCGCGTTCTGCGGGTACCAGAGCCGCGGCGAGAGCAGCAGGAGCACGCCAAGCAGGCCAGTGTGCAGCGAGGTGACGAAAAGATGCATCACTGCGGTCCCATAGGCATGCTGGCGGCCGGGACGCGGCAAGAGTACCCACCAGAACAGCAGCCCTGTTCCGAAGAAGCTCGCGTGCTGTGCATAGTGCATCACGCCGCGTTCGAGCGCGGCCTCGAACAACGCCGGAAGGTGCCAGATCCATATGGCCAGGCCGTGGGCAATGGTCGCGCTGAGCGGTCGAGTTACGAAAGACCAAACCGCATTCAGCCATCTGCCGTGCGCGGCCATTCCAAGAATGCGCCGGACCCCGGCGGGATATCCCCACATCAAGGCCGCAGCCGGGCTGGCGGAGACCAGCAGCGGCGCCGCCACGGCCATCAGCAGTTCATGCTCGATCATATGCGCCGCAAAGATCTGCTCACCGAGTGCATGAATCGGGCTGACCAACGCGGCCGTCAACACGCCCCATCCGGCCGTGAACAGCAGAGCCTGGCGCAGCCGCAAAGTCCTGCCGCGGCTGCTGCGCCGCCAAAGCCGGCCAGCTCCAACGACATATATCAGGGCAAGCACGGCAAGTGGCAGGGTGATGGGCAGCGCGAGCGTCCACCCGGCCTCGGGTGCGCCGGCGCCGTAGCAGATGGAAGTAGAGAACAGCCCGTCCAGATTCATCGCAGGCACTCATCCAGGATCAGCGCCGCGCTGCCTTGCATGAGGATCACAAGCGCAAACAGCAACGCCGACAGCATGCCGAGATTGGCGACGAAGCGCTCTGTGGCGCGCGTACGCTTCGGCTTGAATGCGGCACCGCCTCGCCGCTTCGCCCGCCACGACAGCGCCCCGCCGAGCAGCGACAACAAGACGAGCAGCAGCGCCACGGGAAGCACGACCGGCACCTGGCGATTGCATTGCCAGGGCACCAGCGCATAATTCAGCTGTGTCGAGACCGCCCACGCCAGCGGCCCTGACAGAAGACCACCCCAAGACGTTCCCAGGCGTAATGCACGCATCTCAGCCTAGCCTCGGCACCCAGTAGATGAGCAGATAGATCGGAATCCAGGTCAGGACCACGAAGTCCCAGTAGAAGACATTGTCGCCGACATCGCCGAAGCGACGGCCGCTATAGCCGTGGCGCGTGAACATCAGCACAGTCAGCACGATGGTGTCGCCGACATCGGTGATGAGATGGGTGGTGTGCAGCCCGAGCAGCACCCAGAGCATCGATCCATAGGCATTGGTGTCCCAATAGATGTTGAGGGCCGGGAATTCGAACCAGCGCACGACGAGCGGAGCGATGCCGAGCAGCGACATGACCATCAGCCCGATCCGCACCGGCACCATCGAACATTGCTTGGCATAGCGGTGGAGGATGTGGTTAGGCACAAGGCTGACGATGAACAAAATGGTGACGATCGTTCCGGGCCAATGGTTCGGGCGCGGTGCGCTGAGCGGCCAGTCTGGCCATGACTGCGCAAGGTAGAGATAAGCGCCGGCCGCCAGCGCGAAGCCCGTGCCTTCCAGCGCCATGAAACCCAGCGTGCCCCACCAGGTCGGGCTGCGCGGACCGTGCCCGAAGGTGGGCAGGCCAGAAAGATCGGCGGCGGCGCGCTGCTTCATTCCTCGTCCTCCGGATCGCCCTTGGGCCAGAACCATCCGATCAACGTGATGGCGATTGGCGCGGCGCCCCAGACGATCGCCCAGGGCGTGAAGATTGAATAGAGAAACGTGCCGCCGACGGCCAGCGCCGCTAAAAGCGGCCAGATCGAAGGGGCGGCCGATTTCTCGCGAATGTCGGGATGAGCTTCGGCCACGGTCGAGATGAGGAGTTCGCGCGCGTCGACGCGGAGCCCGGTCGCTACAGGGAGCGCCTCGCGCTCGGCCCAGAGCGGCTCGATATGAGTGACGATGGGAATGCGTGCGAAATTATAGCTCGGCGGCGGCGAGGATGTTGCCCACTCCAAGGTTCCTGCGTCCCAAGGATTGTTGCCGGCCGAGGTGCCTTTCAACGCGCCATGCACAAGGTTGAAGGTGAACAGGACAAAGCTCAGGAAGAAGAGTAACGCCCCAGCCGAGATGAAAAGGTTGATGTTGCCCCAGCCAAGCTCGGCCGGATAGGTGTAGACACGTCGTGGCATGCCCCACAGGCCGACCAGATGCATCGGGAAAAAGGCTGCATTGAACCCGATGAAGGCCAGCCAGAAATGCCACCGCCCGAGGCGTTCGCTCATCATGCGGCCGGTGACCTTCGGGAACCAGAAATAAGCCGCGCCAAGCAGCGGGAACACCGAGCCGCCGATCAGCACGTAATGGAAATGGGCGACGACGAAATAGGTGTCGTGGACCTGAAGATCCAACGGAACTGAGGCGAGCATCACGCCCGTCAGCCCGCCGATGACGAAGATGAAGAAAAAGCCGAAGACGAACAGCAACGGAGTTCGGATCACCGGTCTGCCGTCCCATAATGTTGCCAGCCAGCAGAAGATCTGTACGCCGTTCGGGATGGCGATCATCATGCTGGATGCGGT
>NZ_RZRW01000621.1:0-3204 GCF_003998745.1 Mesorhizobium sp. M7A.F.Ca.US.014.04.1.1
AGCCGGCCCCCCGCCCGGTGGCCCGATCGTCTCGCCGACCGATCTCATTGCCGTTCAGCCGCGGCGCGCGGTGGTTGGCGATTTCGTGCCCGACGAGGTGCTGGTGACCGTCGACGGCGATGCCGGCGCTGTCCAGCAGATCGCCGCCTCCTTCGGCCTGCAGGTGCGCTCGCAGCGCCAGTCGCGGCTGCTTGGCACCACACTGGTGCGCTTCGGCATTCCCGACGGCCGGCCCGTCGGCGTCGTGCTGGCGCAACTGGCCGCCGACGGCCGCACCCAGCGGCGCGAGCCCAATCACGTCTATTCGCTGCAGCAGGCCGCCGGCATCGTCAACTATGCGTTCGACCGCATTGCACTCGATTCCAAGCAGGCCAACGGAGAAAACGTCCGCATCGCGGTGATCGACACCGGCATCGACGACACCAACCCGGCGCTCTCGGGCGTCATTGCCGGGCAGTTCGACGCCATGCCCGACGTGCCAATCGAAAAGCGCGATCACGGCACGTCGATCGACGGGCTGATCGCCGGCGTCGGCGCGCTGGAAGGCATGGCACCGGGCGCAAAAATCTATCACGCCCGCGCCTTCGAGGACGGCAAGTCGACCATGGACGTCATCCTGTCGGCGCTCGACTGGGCGGCGGAACAGGACGTGCGCATCATCAATATGAGCTTTGTCGGGCCGAAGAACGATTTGCTCGGCGTCGCCTGCCGCAATGCCCGCGCGCTCGGCATGGTGCTGGTCGCCGCAGCCGGTAACAACGGGCCGAAGGCGCCCTATGGCTATCCGGCCGCCTTCGATGGTGTCGTCGCGGTGACCGCCACCGATGCCAAGGACGGGCTGATGCCGCAGGCCAATCGCGGCGCCTATGTCTTCATCTCGGCACCCGGCGTCGAGATGGTGGCGCCGAGCGGCGCCGGCTCGGATGTGGTCACAGGCACCTCGTTTGCCGCGGCGATCGTGAGCGGCGCCATCGCCAATCTCATCCATGCCGCGCCCGATCGCTCGGCCGACGACATCGAAAAGGCGCTCGCGGCAACGGCCAGGGATCTCGGCCCCAAGGGACGCGACAATGATTTCGGCTACGGCCTGCTGGACATCAAGGCGGCGGCGGCAAAGGACTAGTCTGCGACAGTCCAAGCCGCGGCTTGCGGAGGACGCACCAGAAAATAGAACGCGACGATGTGCGTGATCATCAGCAGCGGCACGTAGATGATCGGGATCGCGTAGGTGGCGCCCAGTTCGCCCGCACGCTGGGGGAGGCCGACCTGGATGGCGTGGTAATAGTCCACGATGAGGTCGACCGTCCCGACCAGATTGAAGGCGACGACGAGCGCCCAGAAGAGCTGAGGTATCCTCACCGTGAGCAGCGCCAGCATGGCCAGCACTCCTGTTGCAAGGTCGCCGTAGGCAGCAAACACGGCAAAGCCGGCAGGCAAATCGGGGCTGACGACACCCGGAACGAGGAAGACCAGCCCGAAGAAGCGGAAGCTGTGCAGAGCGGCAACAGCGCGCTGCGCCGCGACCCGGTCCATCGACCTGAGCCACGGCAAACCGTATGTAGCGAAGCAAAGCAGCCACGCGACATAGCCCAGAACAAGATGGATTTGGAATAGGACTTCGGTGGACATCTGGCCTCCTCTCGACAATTGGTTCATGCGGCCTCGAACACTGCGGTCAGGATACCGAGCCGACCTTGCATAAGATTTCGTCCGAGGTTGGCCGCAAGCTCAGCGAAGTCCGGTCCCATCACCACGCCGAGATTGGGCGAAGGCGGCGGCCCCGACGCGCGCAACTGTGCGAACCACGCCTTGGCGGCGTCGGTGTCGTCTTGCCATGCCAGCATGCGGAAGCTGGCCGGTTCGATCGCCTCGCGCGTCGCACCGGCTGTTAGGAGAAAGCTCGTCGCCGGCGTTCTCGCCCAGGGAAGCGGATAGTGCGGCTCGCCTCCAGACAGCACGACGTCGTATGTGGCAAACCTGCCGCCTGGCTTCAGCACGCGCCGAATCTCGCTGTAGAGCAGCGTCCGGTCAGAGATGTTCATCGCCACGTGCTGCAACAGCACCGCGTCGAAACGGCCATCGTCGAATGGGAGCTCCAATGCGCTGGCGGTCTGGAACGACAGCTGCCCGCTCTGTCCCGTGCGCTCGGTCAGATAGCGCGCGGCATCCACGAAAGGCTCGCTGAGATCCACGCCAGTAACCCGGCAGCCATAGGTCGCAGCCAGAAAGCGCGCCGGCCCACCGACGCCCGAGCCGACGTCCAGTATCGACATGTCGGCAGCGATCCCCGCCAATTGGGCAAGCTCGGCGGTGGCAGCTAGCCCACGGGTGTGAAACTGGTCGAGAACGCCCAATTGTTGGGGCGTGAGGAGCTGGTCCTCCGGGCCGAGGGCAGCCAACACCGTCTTCAGCCGCTCGGTCAGGCCCGTCGCGCGATAATGGTCGCGTACCCCTTCAAGTTCATCGGTCATCGCATGATGTCTCCTAGGTTCAGCTCATACCTAGGCCCACTTCCATAATTCGACTACCCGGCGTAATAACAACAACCTATGAAGCAGAACTACACAGTCCGACATGGTGCGCTGGAGGGCATCGAGGCGTTCCTGGCTGTCGCCAGGCACCGCAACTTCCGCCGCGCCGCAGCGCAACTCGGCGTGACACCGTCCGCCGTGAGCCAGGCGGTGCGCGCGCTGGAGGCACGCATGGGTGCGGCGCTGTTCGTCCGCACGACACGGAGCGTCGGCTTGACCGAGCCTGGCCAGCGGTTCCTCGATCGTGCCGGCCCTGCTTTCGAAGAACTCGTCGCGGCCGGCGAGGCCGTGCGTGACATCGGCCAACGGCCGACCGGTCTGCTGCGCCTGTCCGTGCCCCGCGCTGTCGTGCCGTTGATCCTGGAGCCGATGATCGCGTCGTTCTGCCGGGCTTACCCCGAGATCGAGCTGGAGATCGCCGCGAGCGACGAGATGGTCGATCTCGCGGCCGGCGGGTTCGATGCCGGCATCCGTCTCGGCCAGTTCATTGCGGTCGACATGGTCGCGGTGCGGCTACCCCCATCGTTTTCGTTCGTGGTCGTCGGCAGCCCTGACTATCTCAAACGCCACGGCCGCCCCGAACGCGTCGACGATCTGCGCAACCACGCCTGCCTGCGCTTGCGCCGTTCGAATGGCGCCATAGCGCCCTGGGCTTTCGTCGACGGCAACGAGA
>NZ_RZRW01000622.1:0-3187 GCF_003998745.1 Mesorhizobium sp. M7A.F.Ca.US.014.04.1.1
GTTCGCTCGGCGTGGCTTTTCCTGGCGCCAATGCTTCTGGTGCTCGCCGCGGCGGCCGGCTGGCCGCTTGCCCGCACGGTCTATTTCAGCTTCACCGACGCCTCGCTGGCCGATCTCGACGCGCGCCAATGGGTCGGCTTCGCCAATTACTTTTCGGTACTTCACATGCCAAGCGGCCGGACCCTCTATGACGGGTTGCTGGTCGACCCTGTCTGGTGGCGTGCCGTCTGGAACACGGTGCGCTTCACCGTGATTTCGGTGACCTGCGAGACCATCCTCGGCACCATCGTTGCCCTGGTTCTCAACGCCGAATTCAGAGGCCGCGGCATCGTCAGGGCGGCGATCCTGATCCCCTGGGCGATCCCGACGATCGTCTCGGCGAAGATGTGGCAATGGATGCTCAACGACCAGTTCGGCATCATCAATGTGGTGCTGCTCAATCTCGGCCTGATCAGCACCAAGATCGCCTGGACGGCCAACGCCGACACCGCGATGGCGGCGGTCCTCATCGTCGATATCTGGAAGGCGACGCCATTCATGACGCTGCTCATCTTGGCCGCGCTGCAGATGCTGCCGAGGGAGATCATCGAGGTCGCCAGGCTCGACGGCGCCAACCCCTGGCAGATCTTCTGGCGGGTGACCTTGCCGCTGATCCGTCCCGCGCTGTTGGTGGCGGTGATCTTCCGCGCGCTCGATGCGCTGCGTATCTTCGACCTGATCTATGTGCTGACGCCCAACAATGTGCACACCAAGTCGATGTCGGTGTTCGCCCGCGAGAACCTGTTCGAGTTCGACAAGTTCGCCTATGGCTCCGCCGCCTCGACCCTGCTCTTCCTCATTCTCGCTCTGCTTACCATCGTCACCATCCGGATCGGCCGGATCAGCCTGGACGGGGACCGCTGAGATGTGGATCGTGAAGCGCACGGCCTTTTACCTGCTGGTCGGGGCAATCGTCTTCGTCGCGGTGTTCCCGTTCTATTACGCCATCGTCACCAGCCTGAAATCCGGGACCGATCTGTTCCGGGCTGATCTGTGGCCAACGACGATCAGTTTCGCCAATTACAGAAACGTGCTGATCGAGGGCGCCTTCGTGCGCAACCTCGCGAACTCGCTCTTCGTCTCCGGCGCAGTCGTCGCGCTGTCGCTGTTGCTCGGCATCACATCAGCCTACGCGCTGGCGCGCATTCGATTCCGCGGCCGCTCGGCGCTTTTGTTCATCATCCTGTCGGTGTCGATGTTCCCGCAGGTGGCGCTGCTGGCCGGGCTGTTCGAACTGGTCCGCATCTTCGGCCTCTACAATTCCCTGTTCGCGCTGATCTTCTCCTACATGATCTTCACCTTGCCGTTCACCGTCTGGGTGCTCACCACCTTCGTCCGCGACCTGCCGGTCGAGGTCGAGGAGGCGGCGATCCTAGACGGCGCGACGCCGTGGATCATCGTCACCCGGGTCTTCCTGCCGCTGATGTGGCCGGCGCTGGCGACCACCGGCCTGCTGGCCTTCATCGGTGCGTGGAACGAGTTCCTGTTTGCCCTGACCTTCACCTCCAACAACGCACAGCGGACCGTGCCGGTGGCGATCGCGCTGCTCTCCGGCAACTCGCAGTTCGAGATCCCCTGGGGCAACATCATGGCCGCCTCGGTGATCGTCACGGTGCCGCTGGTGGTGCTGGTGCTGATCTTCCAGCGCAAGATCGTCTCCGGCCTCACCGCCGGCGGGGTGAAGGGGTGAGGAGCGGTCAGCGTAGTGCGGACCGTTGTCAGATGTCCGGCGCGTTGCCGATCTTCTGCTTGAGATCAAGCGCCCAGGTGCGGCCTTCATCGCCGCCCCACAGCAGCCGGGCGATGTAGCCGGCCGAAGGGTTCTGCTCATTGCCGTAGTTCCTGCCGCGCTTGTCGACCTCGTGGCGGGCGAAATAGCTGACCATGCGGCGAATGGTGGAGGGCGCGAGCTTTTCCCGGTTCTTCAGTTCGGTGGCGCGGGCGACGCCGATCTCGGTGCCGCCGCGGCCGAATTCTCCGCGCAGTCTGAGGCCCTTGGCGGCATTGTCGGTCACTACTTGCGGGCAGCGCAGATCGATCTCGTCGTCGTGCATCTCGTCCCCCGGATCACGCTGCCCGGACAGGTATTACGACATATCACCATGCGCAATAAATGTCGGAGCCGATCACCGCCAAACGTCCTTGGGTCGCAGAGCAACCGCGCCGGGACGCCGGCGCTGCGACTTGAAGGAGCCGATCATGATCACCTTTCCCAACGAATCCGCGAAATACCGCACCGCGCGCGAAAAATTGCTGAAGAAGGAAATCGAGCTGCGCCGCGCCATGGAAGAGGTCGCCGAGGCCCGGCGCGCGCTGCCGCCGGGCGGGCTGATCCGCCAGGACTATGAATTCGACGCACTGGATGCCCACGGCAAGCCCGCGAAGACAAGGCTGTCGGAGCTGTTCGCGCCCGGCAAGGACAGCCTGATCCTCTACAACATGATGTTCCCGCGCCACCCGCAGGAGAAGCGCGATGTGGCGACCAGCGGCGGCACGGCGAAGCTCGCCCGACCGGACCAGCCATGTCCGTCCTGCACGGCATTGCTCGATCAGTTCGACGGCGCGGTCGGGCATCTCCAGGCGGCCGGCTTCAATTTCGCGGTGGTGGGCAAGACCGCGCTCGAAAACCTGGTCACGCTCGGTCGAGATCGGGGCTGGCGCAACATGCGGCTGGTGTCTTCGGCGGCCAACAGCTTCAAGCGCGACTACAATGCGGAGGCGGCCGACGGCTCACAGATCCCGCTGCTGTCGGTGTTTCACCGCGACCCCGACGGCATACGCCATTTCTGGAGTTCGGAACTGGATTTCGCACCGACGGAGCCCGGTCAGGATCCGCGTGGCCTCGGCACCTGCGAAACGCTGTGGAATCTGATGGATTTCACGCCGGAAGGTCGCCCGAACTGGAACGAGCAGCTGCAATATGGCGAAGCTTGCTGCCACTGAAGGCAGTTGTGGCCAGCCGCCGCGGTTCGGGTAATCGAGGCGATACGCGCAGGCTTCTTCCTCATGATCTGCAACCGGAGTGCCCAAGCGACGTTGGATTGTCCGAGGGACAATTCCAACCGGAGACATGCCATGAAGACGCTTACCATTCTGACCGCAGCAGCATTGCTTGCCGGCGCGCCGGCCTTTGCCCAGTCGAACACGA
>NZ_RZRW01000623.1:0-3135 GCF_003998745.1 Mesorhizobium sp. M7A.F.Ca.US.014.04.1.1
CTGGAACGCATCGCCGGGCCGAAGGCGGTAAGCCTGATCCGCGAGGTTCCGGATGACACGATCTGGGCGATCGTCAAGGGCTGGCCGACGCGCTTCGAGGCAAAGCGGTCGCGGGAGCTCGGCTTCAGCGCCGAAAAGAGTTTTGACGAGATCATCCGCGCTCACATCGAGGATGAGCTCGGCGGCAAGATCGCGGGTTAAACTCCGACCCTCGTGGCGTCGGGCATCATCCGCCGCTCGCCAGGCTTGCCGACAGCAGCAGCAGTCCGAACAGGAACACGAAGGCGGCGCCGCCGATCTCGACGATCGAGTGGATGCGGTTGCCCATGCGGCCGTCGCCGGCGAAATAGACCGCCCAGTTCTTGGCGGTCACCGCCAGCGTCGCCAGTGCCGAAACGGTGATGGCGGTGCCCAGCGACATTGCCAGCACCGACAGCAGGCCGCCGAGCCAGAGGCCGTTGAGCAGGGCGAAGCTGAGCACGATCAGCGCGCCGGAGCAGGGGCGGATGCCGACCGCCGCCACCGCTGTCCAGGCCGTGCGCCAGTCGAAGCGGTCGCCTGACAGCAGCGCCGGATCGGGTGCGTGCGAATGGCCGCAGGTGTCGCAGACTTCGCCGGCCGCGTGATCGTGATGAGCATGATCGTGTTCGGCATGATCGTGATGATCGTGATGATCGTGCGAAGGGCCGTGCACATGGTCATGCGCGTGCAGCGCGTGCGAATGGGCATGCGCCGAATGGCTGTGAGCTGCATGGGAATGGCCGGCATGCGAATGCGCGCCGTGCGAATGACCCCCATGAGAATGACCCCCATGAGAATGACCGGCGTGAGAATGGCCGGCATGAGCCGCCGACAGGCTGTAGGCCGGGCCCTTGCCGAACAGACGCAGGACGGCGGGGCCGAGTTTGCGCCACAGCAGCCAGGCGCCGAACAGGGTGACGAAGACAAAGCTCATGATCTCCATGAACCAGGCTGCGTCCGTCATCGAGACGGAGGTGCCGCGCAGGACGAAATAGGCGACCCCCATCACCGCGACCGCGGTCAGGCCCTGCAGCAGCGCCGAGACGAAGGACAAGAGGATGCCGCGCCGCAACGCCACTTCATTGGCCACCATGTAGGACGAGATCACCGCCTTGCCGTGACCGGGGCCGGCGGCATGGAAAATACCGTAGGCGAAGGACAGGCCGACGAGTATCCAGATCTTGCTGCCGTCCTGGCGCATCGCCTTCATCGCCGTTGCCAGCGCGCGGTAGAATTCCTGCTGCCTGAGATTGATCCACATCAGGATATGGGCGAACGGGCCGGTGGTGGGCGCCATGCCGTCATTGACGCCGATGCCGAGCGAACTCTGGGCATGAGCCGCGTCGGCGAAATGCATCATGGCGACTGTGAGGGCCAACAGGCCGAATGCCAAACGCAGGGACGGTTTCGTCACCGGCTTCATCCTTCTGGCTGACAGGTCAGTTCGAGCTTGGTGGCGAAGATCTTGCTCATATCGGTGCCGGTCGGGTCATTGAAAAAGGCATCGGTGAGGGTCTTCTGGTTTTCCTTGATGGCCTCGTCGGGGTCGGGACGGACCACCTTGCTGGTGCAGTTCGAGGGCAGGCCTTCGACCGTGATGTTGGAGTCCTCGGTGAAGTCGATCGCCGTGTAGAATGTCGGATCGTAGACGCCGATATCGATTTTGCCGTTGAGCTTGATCGGCACCTTCGGTTCGGACTCGAACAGGATGATCAGCTGGTCGTTGTCGAAATTGGCCATCAGATGCGGCGGCGGCGTCATCGCCACGTCCTTGCCGTCGACGGTGACGAGCTGGAAGTAGTTGAACTCCGCCAGCGAGGCATGAACGGTGTCGGCGACTTCCTTCAGCTCCTTGTCGTCGAGCTTCAGGTCGGAGTTCTTGTCGAATTCCATCATCACCGTCGAGGAAAACAGGTCGTCGAAGCGCCAGAGATGACGCAGAGCCTTCACGCTTTGGTGATCGGGGGAGAGGATCACATCGAGGCGAGCCTCGGCGAAGACGTGTGGATGCACGTAAGCGGGTCCAGTGGCGGCAAAGCTAGCCGCCAAGGCCGAAGCCAGCATGATTGCGTGCCGTTTCAGGTGCATTCTCGGTCGCGATTCCCTAGGCCTCGGAAGAGTTGCCGAGAGTTACCAGAAAGGGGGCGAAATTGGGACCGCTGCTCGGCTGAAGTGGGTCAGGCAACTTCACGCGTCCTGAACCACTGCACCAGGAAGTCGACGAAAACGCGGACCTTGGCCGGCAGATAGCGGCGGTGCGGGTAGACGGCGAAGATGCCGCCGCCCGACAGGATACGGTCATCCATCACCGACACCAGCCGGCCGCTCGCGAGATCGGGCGCGGCAATGAAATCCGGCAGGACGGTGAATCCCAGCCCGGACACGGCCGCGGCTCTCGCCGTCATCGGGCTGTTGACCTCGATCGGACCTGACACCGAAACGCTGACCGGATCGCCATTGTCGCCCTTGAACGGCCAGTTGTTCAGTCCGCGGCCATTGGTGTCGACGATGCAAGGCATGCGGCTGAGATCCTGCGGCCGTGTCGGCGTGCCATGCTTGGCGATCAGTTCGGGGGAGGCGCAGAGCTTTATCGAAAATGGCGCCAGACGCCTGGCGATCAGCGACGAGTTCTCCAGCCGCGAGATACGCACCGCAAGGTCGAAGCCTTCCTCGACCAGATCGACGAAGCGGTCGTCGAGCTGGATGTCGAGCACGATGTCGGGATGCTGCTTGGCGAAGTCGATCAGCGACTGGCCGATCGGCGCGTCGGCGAAGGTGCGCGGCGCCGACAGCTTGATCCGGCCGCGCACGTCGCCGGAGGATTCGCGCACCGCGTCGGCCAGGCTGTCGACCTCGCGCACGATCTCCGAGGCGCGCCGGTAATAGGTGTGGCCGGCCTCGGTCATCGAGAACTGGCGCGTGGTGCGGTTGAGCAGCAAAGCGCCGAGTTCGTCCTCCAGCTCGCGCACATATTTCGACAGCAAGGCCTTGGAGCGGCCGATCTTGCGCGCCGCCGCGGAAAAGCCCTCGGCCTCGACCACGTCGATGAAGGCGCGCATGCGCGTCAGTGTGTCCATGGTCAGGCCTTTCGTGCCGCGTCGCGAAGTTTCCGAC
>NZ_RZRW01000624.1:0-3186 GCF_003998745.1 Mesorhizobium sp. M7A.F.Ca.US.014.04.1.1
CGGTGCCGATGGATCGGCAGCCGATCTGGCGACCCTGCTCAGCGCCAACCTTGCCTTGTCGGGCTGAATGCCCAACGAACCCGACCTTGCGGTCCCAAGTGGCAAAGAAAAAGCCGACCTTGCGGTCGGCAAGCGGCAAAGAAACAGCCGACCTTACGGTCGGCTTGGAGTAGGACGGGCCGAGGGGTTTGGGGGGACTTGGGGATGGCCCGTCGCAGCAATAATGCCTGACCCGGATGATGGTTCCATGACTGTGTCGCTTTTTTAAGAAATATTTGACGCCATGCGTTGCGAGCGCGCCATCAGCCAATCCCGCCCCGCATGGGCGAACACTGCGGTGAGCACGACGGCGCCGCCGATCATGCTGGCGGCTGGTGCAATCTCGCCCAGGAACAGGAAGGCAAACAGGATCGCGAACGGCACTTCGGCCGAACCGAGAAGCCCGGATTCGGCCGGCGGGATGAGTCGTGCGCCCTCCGTCCACAGGATCGAGGACAGCGCGAAGGACGCGCCGAAAGTGGTGAGCAGAACGGCATCTCTCGGCGAAACCGCCAGCGGATCGGTGACGAACCAACCGAGCACGAACAACAGGAATGCCGACACCGCACCGGCCCACACCACGGGCGTGTCGCGGAAGGCGCGAACCATGATCATGTAAAGGCCGCTGCCGATGGTCATCAGCAGTGCCAGTCCGTCGCCGAACAGATTGCCGGTGCCGAAGCCGGACCAGACCATGATCGCCACGCCGCACAGCGACACTGCGGCGGCGACCATCGTCTGCAACCGGAAGGGTTCGCGCGTCAGAACCCAGGCCAGCAGCGCCGTGACGAAAGGTGCTGTGGCATAGATGACAGCGACATTGGCGACGAAGGTGAACTTGAACGCCGAGATGAAAGCGATGCTGGCCAGCGCGCCTTCCACCGCCAGCAGCCAGCCGCGCCAGCCAAGCCGCAGGGTCTCACGCCCACCGGAACGGTGACGCCGCCACAGCACATAGAAGCTGATCAGGATCGCGCCGACAAAGCCGCGCCAGCAGATGATGGTCAACGGGTCGGCGTGGATTGATTTCGTCAGCACGCCCGTCAGGGCGAAGACGGCGGCTGAGGACGACACCAGGATGATGCCGAGTGTCCGCTCCGCGGCGGTGTCGGTGGCGGCTGCAATCTCAGTCATGCCGCCAGCCTACGCCGCTTGGTCCTGACATCGTAGCGTCAGCAATCATGGCCATGCACATCATAGCCGTTTGCGGAAATGCTCGGTGCCGACGATCAGCAGGCCGGCGGCGACGATCAGCGCAGCGCCCAGGAAAACTTCGCGGCGCGGCACGTCGCCCCAGATCGCAAAGCCGAGTGCGAATGCCCACAATAGCGAGGTGTATTCCAGCGGCGCGAGAACCGAGGCCGGCGTGCGCTTCATGCCTTCGAAGAGAAGATACTGCGCCAGGCCGCCGAGTGCGCCGACGCTGGCAAGCAGCAGCAGCTGGGTCCAGTCGGGTGTCCGCCACCAAAGCAACGCCGGCACCGCCGAAAACAGCAGGAAATAGAAATTGTTGAGCAGGAGCTGGATCATCGAGCGCTCGGCAAGGGCGGTCCTGCGCAAGAGCACGATGGCGATGCCCCACAAGAAGGCGGCCGCCAGCACCAGCAGCACCGGCACGGACAGGCCGAGATGGGTCGGATCGCAAGCGATGAACACGCCGGCAAAGCCGATCAGCACCGCCAGCCAGCGCAGCATCGGCACTTTTTCGCCGAGCAGGAACACCGAAAGCACGGTGACGATGATCGGGGCCGCGTAATAAACGGTGGTCAGTTCGGCGAGCTGCAGGCTGCGCGCGGCGTTGTAGTAGCAGAGCCACGCAGCAAGCGTGAAGGCACTGCGCACCAGCATCGGCCGCACGATCGGCGAGCGCATCGTGTCGGCAAACAGCTGTCGTCCGCCGATCGCCGCGCACGCGCCCAGAATGGTGATGCTGCGGAAGAACATGATCTGCCAGACGCTCATGCCGACGACCAGCAGCTTGATCGAAGCATCCTGTGTCGAAAACAGCAGATAGGCCGCACCGGTCAGCAGGATGCCTGCAAGAACCCGCTCGCGTGTTTCGAGAATGGCGATATCGGCCATAAGGCGCGTGGGACCAAATTTGCCGGAGCGGCAGAAATGCTGTGAGGAGCGACACAAGGGAGCCGTGAATTCAACTCCCTTGGTACCAAGCTATACGGGCGAAAACCCCTGCGGCGCTACGCCAGTCCGGTGCTTATATTGGGGCACGGGTCCATGGCGAGCTGCACTGTCGCCAAGCCTACTGCGTCGCCTGATAAAGCTCCGAAGCGGCTTCTTTCAGCGCGCGCCGGCCGTCGGACCTGAAATACATCATGTGCCCGCCCTCGACGACATCGAGACGGATGGGCTTGGCATTGGCGAGCGACGGGATCTGGCTCACCAGGTAGCGCGAGGCGAGGTAAGGTGTCACCAGATCGGTGTAGCCGTTAACGATCACGACGCCGAGCGAAGGGTTCAGCGAGCGTGCGCGCTGCAGATCGTCCATCACCCCGGCATAGCCTTGCCGCGAGGCGCCGGTCCCGTAATCCCAATTGTGGCTGATTTCGCCATTGAGCAGCCGATAGCTGACATCGGTGCGAAAATGCAGTTCGTCGCTGATATAGCCGACGAATGCCGACGTCAGCGCCGGCACGCTGCGGTCGAGCACCGGATCCGGGCCGGCGATGCGGGCGCTCTCGGGCGCGATGTCGGCCGTGCCGATCGTGGCGTCATAGGGGCTGAGCACCTTGCCGCTGGCGCGGGCGAACTCCCTTGCGAACAGGCCGGTGGGGATGCGGGCGGAGTTCCGCTGCACCAGGTCGAGCGGCAGGCCGGTGATGTCAGCCACGCGTTGGCTGGCCAGCCGCCTGCCTTGCTCCAGTCCGCTGGTGATTGCCGTGAGGTAATCGCCCATCGCATAATGTTCGACGTCTGCCAGCTTCTCCCGCAACGCGTCGCCGCTGACGCCTTCGGCGCGCAGGCGCACCGCAGCCAGTGAAGGCAGTTCGAGCGCCCAATGCAGCGGCTCGAATTCGTCGGGCTGCACCAGCGTGAACTCCAGCGCCGGCGAGATCAGCACGATGCCGTTCGGACTGATGCCGATATCTTCCTGCAACGTCCTGGCGAGCAGCGCTGTGCGGAACCCGC
>NZ_RZRW01000625.1:0-3175 GCF_003998745.1 Mesorhizobium sp. M7A.F.Ca.US.014.04.1.1
GTATGTCGACAGTCAGCGTGAGCCCGCCGATGGCGGTTATCAAAAGACCTTTCTGGTGATCGTGATGAGAGGACATGCAGGAACTTTCGCAATGAAATGCAGGCTGGCGGCCGGCCGGTGCAATGGCGCACTCTCTCCAGCCAACCGGCTGAAAGACCAGCATCCCCTGCCTTGAAACAGTTTAAAGGCGGACCTTGGAAAAGCTCAGCGTGAAACCGCTTCGTTGGTGTAGCGCTCCCAGCCCTTGGGGCCGAGATGCTCCTGCGGCATGAAGCGCATCTTATAATTCATCTTGCGCGAGCCGTTGACCCAGTAGCCGAGATAGACATGGGGCAGGCCCATCGCCCTGGCGCGGGCGATGTGGTCGAGGATCATGAACGTGCCGAGCGACCGCTCCTCGAAATCGGGATTGAAGTAGGAGTAGACCATCGACAGGCCGTCGGCCATCTTGTCGGTGAGCGCCACCGCGATCAGCTCGCCCTGTCCCTTGCCGGTGATGAAGGTGTCAGGTCCGCGCCGCCGATATTCGATCACCTTGGTGTCGACATGGGTGTCCTCGACCATCATCGCATAGTCGAGCACCGTCATGTCGGACATGCCGCCACGGCGGTGGCGGGCGTCGAGATAGCTGCGGAACAGGGAATATTGTTCGGTCGAGGGCTCGGCATTGTGCATGTAGCCGACGAGATCGGAATTGTGCTGCAGCACGCGCTTCATGTTGCGGCTGGCGACGAATTCCTGGGCGAGGATGCGTACCGAAACGCAGGCGCGGCAGGTCTCGCAGGCCGGCCTGTAGGCGATGTTCTGCGAGCGCCGGAAGCCGCCTTGCGTCAACAGGTCGTTCATCTCCGCCGCCTTGTCGCCAACCAGGTGCGTGAACACCTTGCGCTCGAACTGGCCGTCGAGATAGGGGCACGGCGACGGCGCGGTCAGGAAGAACTGCGGCGACTGGGTCGGATGCTGCGTCATCGAGCCTTGGAAACACTCCTTCGAATCGCTCTACCTTTGGCGCGGATGGCGAAAAATTCAACAGGATTATGTGGGCGCGGTCGACTCGACGCCTTCACATTTGTGCTCAATCGGTAGCGACTGCTCTTCAGAGGGCCGTTTCAGCGGTCGGTGCGGCTGACGACCGTGCCAAGTAAAAGATCGTGCAAGGTGCGTTTGCGGTCGGAAAACAGCGTTACCAGCAGGACAAGCGGCGACAGGATGACATTGCCGGCCCAGAACAGCACCGAATGGACAACCGCAGTGAGGCCGTCGATCGGCCTGCCGTCGAGCCGGTCGAGCCGGATGCCCATCATCTTCATGCCCGTGGTGGCCTGATCGGTGCTGCCCAGCGTGTTCCAGATGTAGAGGATGGCCACAGTCGGCAACAGGATGCCGAACAGCATCCAGCCAAGCCCGAGGGTCAAGAGCCCGAGGAAGAACACCAGAATGGCAAACGGGATGGTGAGCAGCGCGACGATGACATAGTCGATCATGAAGGCGAAGATGCGCTTCGTGCGCACGCCGTCATAGGCCCTGACATCGTCGAGCCTGCTGGTGATGATTTCGCCGTCGAGAACGCGCGCGTTCATGTCATTTCCTCGTAACAGGGCCACGGCATAGGGTGCGGACCGCTCAGCCATGAAATGGTGAAGGCCTGTGGCGGAATCAAGATCGCGCTTCCAGCGGTGCTCCAGCTTCGATGGCGTCGGGCCCGATGTGAACTGGTTGAATTTGCGGCGCGGATAGCATTAGCTTGTTGCGGCGCAGCAGAGCGCACAGGGGACGGGGCAATATGGACTACGACATGCTGGTCATCGGCAGCGGCCCTTCCGGCCGCCGTGCCGCGGTGCAGTCGGCCAAGCTCGGCAAGTCCGTGCTGGTGGTCGACCGCGGCCGGCGTCTGGGCGGTGTCTCGGTGCATACCGGGACCATCCCATCGAAAACGCTGCGCGAAACGGTGCTCAATCTTTCGGGCTGGCGCGAGCGCGGCTTCTACGGGCGCGGCTACCGGGTCAAGCAGGATATCTCGGTCGGCGATCTGGTCGAGCGCCTGCACAAGACGCTCGACCATGAGGTCGAGGTGCTGCAGCACCAGTTCATGCGCAACACGGTCAAGAGCGCTCGCGCCGCGGTGAAATTCCTTGGCCCCAACAAGGTCAGCCTGACATCAGACACTGGCGATTACAGCGAGGTCGGTTTTACCAATGCGCTGATAGCGGTCGGCACCAGGCCGCACCGCCCGCGCGACGTGCCTTTCGACAAGACCCGCGTCTTCGACAGCGACGAGATGCTGGAGCTTGATCGCTTGCCGCGCACGCTGACCGTGATCGGCGCCGGCGTCATCGGCGTCGAATATGCGACGATCTTTTCCGCGCTCGACGTGCCGGTAACCTTGGTCGAGCCGCGCAACTCCATCCTCGATTTCGTCGACCGCGAGATCGTCGACGATTTCATCCACCAGATGCGCGATCGCGGCATGACCATCCGGCTGGGCAGCGCGGTGAAGGAGATCCGCTCCAAGCCGGACGCCGCCGAAGTGGAACTGGCCGATGGCCGCACCATCCGTTCCGAGGTTGTGCTCTACGCCGCCGGCCGCACCGGCAATGTCGGCAGCCTGGGCCTGGATGTCGTCGGCATCGACGCCGACTCCAGAGGGCGCATCAAGGTCGATCCGCAATCCTTCCAGACCAGCGTGCCCAACATCTATGCCGCCGGCGACGTCATCGGCTTTCCGAGCCTGGCCTCGACTTCGATGGAGCAGGGCAGGGTGGCCGCCTGCCATGCCTTTGGAGTGCCCTTGCCGCCGCCGCCGGAAACTTTCCCCTATGGCATCTATGCGGTGCCGGAAATCTCGACGGTCGGCCAGTCCGAAGAACAGGTGCGTGAGAGCGGTGCGGCCTACGAGGTCGGCGTGGCGCGTTTTCGCGAGACCTCGCGCGGCCACATCATGGGTGTCAACACCGGCTTCCTGAAGCTGCTGTTTTCGATCGAAACGCGCCGTCTGCTCGGCGCGCACATCATCGGCGAGGGCGCCACCGAGCTCATCCACATCGGCCAGGCGGTGATCAATCTCGGCGGCACCGTCGACTTCTTCGTCAACAACACCTTCAACTATCCAACGCTCGCCGAAGCCTACAAGATCGCTGGGCTGGATGCCTGGAACCGGATGGGAAGAGGGTAGGCC
>NZ_RZRW01000626.1:0-3166 GCF_003998745.1 Mesorhizobium sp. M7A.F.Ca.US.014.04.1.1
CGGCTCGGCGTGGCAATCGTCCCCGTGGCCTACAGCCGATCACGTAAGCCCGACAGAGAGCTAATCTTCCTGCTTGGCGCCGGCGCTCTTGCCGTCGGAGCTCTTCGAACGCTCCTCGAAACGCGCCGCGCCCTTTTTCAGCGGATGGCCGGTTTCGGCTTCGGTCTTGCGCTCATCCCTGGCCGCCGCCTGTTTCAGTCCCTCGGCTGCCTGCTTGCCCTTTGCCGCCGGCGTTTGTTCGATGCCCATCGTTTCCTCCCTTTCGCGCGCCAATCGCACGGATCTGGTGCAAACGTGTCTGGCGTGCGACGGTTCCGGCGACGCGGGAACTCTGGCGCTCAGCGCGCCGTCATCGCCTTGCGGAAGGCTTCCAGCGTCTCGGCGCTGACATGGTGCTCGATGCCCTCGGCATCGATGCGCGCTGTCTCCGCACTGACACCGAGCGAGCGCAAGAAAGCTTCCACCGTCTGGTGGCGGATGCGGCTTTCCTCCGCGACTTTGCGGCCGGCTTCGGTCAGGAACACGCCACGATAGGGCTTTCTCGACACCAGACCGTCGGCGCACAGCCTGGTCAGCATCTTGGCCACCGTCGGCTGCGCGACGCCGAGCCGTGCGGCGATGTCGACCTGACGCGCCTCGTTGCCGTCTTCGATCAGGTCGGCGATCAGCTCGACATAATCCTCGACCAACGCACTGCGGCGCGCTTCGCGCTGCTGCCGGAAGCCCTCCGAATGAATTTCGGCGTCGAGCAGCGGCTCGCGCGGAACTGGTCTGTTCTTCAGCACCAATACGCGCTCCTCCCAGGACTATTTGCCATCCATGCTTTCATAGCACGGGCTCTGATTCTTCAGGCCGTTTATTTGCATTCCGCCACAGGTGCAACCGGGGCTTCCGATTGCCGCTTCACCCGATGACCGCCAGCCGGATAAAAAGCAACGACAATGAAATATAGCATATTGCATAATGTTGAGCCATGGCATAGCTTAAGCCAACATCGTCCAGTCTCGCGGAAAGCCCTCCTTCATGTCCGAAGCCGAAGCCACAGCCTCCCGTTCCTCATGGCGGTTCGCCAGGCCCGACGAGGACGAGCAGCCCAGCCTGCGCGAAGTCAATTCCTCTATCGCCGTGCCGAACTCGGGCGTCTGGTTCCGTCGCCTGTTCGCCTTCATGGGTCCCGGCTACATGGTCTCGGTCGGCTATATGGACCCCGGCAACTGGGCGACCGACCTCGCCGGCGGCGCCCAGTTCGGTTACACGCTGCTGTTCATCATCATGCTGTCCAACCTGATGGCGATCCTTTTGCAGGCGCTGGCGGCACGGCTCGGCATCGCCACCGGCCGCGACCTCGCCCAGGCCTGCCGGGCCTATTATCCCCGGCCGGTGAACTTCGTGCTGTGGATCGCCTGCGAGCTGGCCATCATCGCCTGCGACCTGGCCGAAGTCATCGGCACCGCGATCGCATTGCAGCTTCTGTTCGGCATTCCGCTGATCGGCGGCGCCATGCTGACGGCGCTCGATGCCTTCCTCGTGCTGCTCCTGATGAACAAGGGGTTTCGCTATCTCGAAGCCTTCGTCATCGCGCTTTTGATCATCATCTTCAGCTGCTTCGCCATCCAGATCTTCGTCGCCGCCCCGCCGGCCGGTTCGATCCTGCATGCCATGTTCGTGCCGTCGTCGGAAATCGTCACCAATCCGGCGATGCTCTACATCGCCATCGGCATCATCGGCGCCACCGTCATGCCGCATAATCTCTATCTGCACTCCTCGATCGTGCAGACCCGCGCCTATGAACGCACCGACAAGGGCAAGCGCGACGCCATCAAATGGGCAACGACGGACTCGACCATCGCCCTGATGCTGGCTTTGTTCGTCAACGCCTCGATCCTGATCGTGTCCGCGGTCGCCTTTCACAACACCGGCCACCAGGACGTCGCAGAGATCGGCCAGGCCTTCGAGCTGCTGTCGCCGCTGCTCGGCCTCGGCATCGCCTCGATCCTGTTCGCTGTGGCGCTGCTGGCTTCCGGCCTGAACTCGACGGTGACGGCCACGCTCGCCGGCCAGATTGTTATGGAAGGCTTCCTGCGCCTGCGCATCCCCAACTGGGCACGCCGGCTGCTGACGCGCGGCCTCGCCATTATCCCGGTGGTGGTCGTCACCGCGCTCTATGGCGAAAAGGGCACCGGCCAGTTGCTGGTGTTCAGCCAGGTCATCCTGTCGATGCAACTGCCCTTCGCGGTCGTCCCGCTGGTGCAGTTCGTCTCCGACAAGAAGAAGATGGGCAATCTCGCCATTCCGCGCGGCGTCGCAGCCCTTGCCTGGGTGGTCGCCGCGATCATCCTGGTGCTCAACTTCAAGCTGCTCTACGACACCATGTTCGGGGTCGGCTGAGTTCCGCTTCGCCTGGAAACCAGCTGCCCTCTGCGCAGGGGGCAGCCTCGCGACAAATCGGCAATCCGCGCTATGTTTTCCGGCATCATGACCCGGATCGAAGACATCAGGAAATTCTACGCGCGGCTGCTGGCCGCCAATGCCGGCTCGCCCGACCCACGTCTGGAAGCGGCTTTCGCCGACGTGCCGCGCGAAGCGTTTCTCGGTCCCGGACCGTGGACGGTCGTCGCCGGCAACGGCAGGGTCACAACACCAAGCGCCGATCCGGCTCATATCTATCAGAACGTGCTGGTGGCGCTCGACGACGACAAGGGCATCAACAATGGCGAGCCATTCCTGCACGCCATGTGGATTGGAAAGCTTGAACCGAAACCCGGTGAGGCGGTTTGCCATATCGGCGCCGGCACCGGCTACTACACCGCCGTGCTGGCCCGGCTGGTTTCGCCAGGCGGCATCGTCACCGCTTTCGAACTCGACGAGAAGCTGGCCGATCTGGCGCGTCAAAATCTCGAAGCCTATGGCAATGCGACGGTGGTCCATGGCGATGCCGTGACGACGCCCCTGCCGCCATCCGACATCATCTATGTCAATGCCGGGGTCGCAGCGCCCCCGGCCGGATGGCTGAAGGCGCTGCGGCCAGGCGGCCGCATGATCTTTCCCTGGCGGCCGGCCGAGCGCGTCCCGCTGGCGGTGATGGTGACACGCACGCAAAAAGGCTTCGCCTGCGATCCGTTCATGCGGTCGTGGTTCATTCCCTGTGTCGGCGCCTCGGTTGCGG
>NZ_RZRW01000627.1:0-2067 GCF_003998745.1 Mesorhizobium sp. M7A.F.Ca.US.014.04.1.1
CCGCACTCTGCGCCAGCGCCGGGCGCGGATGGTCGACCGCCAGCACCGGAACCGGGAGCCCGGCAATGGTGCTGCCCTTGCCCGCCACGATCGCGGCCGCACCGCGCGCGGCGGCATCTGCGGCATAAACGGCACCGTCGGCCTTGGTTCCGGCGAGCGCAAAAAAGACAACGCCCGCTTTTACCTCGCGGGAATCCGAAGAAATCCCTGTAACCTCCAGATCGACGGAAGCTATTCCCTCGACGGGCAGGATACCGGCTAGATCTCTGAGCTTCATCGAGTCCCGTTCACCGTAACAAAATAGCGCGCTGTTGCCGGCGCGCCCTAAGAATCACTGATAGGAAACCAGCGTTGCACCATTTTCATGGCTGAAATCTGGCTTCACGCCAAGCATGGCAGCTGAACGCCTGATGATATTGCCGGCCATAACCCCAGCATTCGCGGCCGCGACATCCGTCATGCCGGGCTTTTCCGGGTGCGGGGCATCGGCAATGGTAAACACCAGATACTGCGGATCGTCCATCGGGAAGGCGGCGACGAAGGTGTTGAAATTCAAGTCCTTCGAGTAGCGGCCATTGATGACCTTCTCGGCGGTTCCGGTCTTGCCGCCAACGCGGTAGCCGGGGACTCTGGCGTTTCTGGCAGAGCCCTTTTCGGCATTGAGCGAATAGAGGTAGCGCATGCCTTCGACGGTCTTTTCGCTCACCACTCTCTTGGCGGTGGCCATCGCTTCCGCCTGCGTCCGCACCAGAAAGGTGGGGTTCATCAGGAAACCGCCATTCATCAACGCCGCGCAGCCCACAGCCGCTTGCAGCGGCGTCGTCGACACGCCATGGCCGAAGGCGATGGTGAATGAATTGACCTGTTTCCAGACCTTCGGTTCAGTCGGACGGGCAGTCTCCGGCAATTCGGTCTGCATCCTGTCCAGAATGCCAAGGCGATGCAGGAATTCGCGATGCCCCTCGATGCCGACCATCTCGGCTTCCCTGGCCGACCCGATGTTGGACGAGTAGAGGAACACCTCCGGCAACGACAGCACACGGTTCTTGCCGTGGAAATCGTGAATGGCCTGATGGCCGACCCGGATTGGATGCGAAGCATCGAAGCGGCTCGCCATCGTCGCTTTGCCGGAATCGAGCGCCATGGCTGAGGTGAAGCTCTTGAAGGTCGAACCCATCTCGTAGAGGCCCGCCGACATGCGATTCAGCCGGTCCTTGTCTTGTGCGTTGTAGGGATTGTTCGGATCAAAATCCGGCACCGAGGCCATGGCCACCACTTCGCCGGTCTTGACGTTGAGCACAACGGCGCCGGTGCCCATGGCACGATAGCGCTCCAGGCCGGCGGCGATCTCGTCGCGCACCACATGCTGCACGCGCAGATCGATCGAAAGCTTTACCGGCTTGAGATCCTTGG
The DNA here is from genome assembly GCF_003998745.1 of Mesorhizobium sp. M7A.F.Ca.US.014.04.1.1. Lineage (NCBI taxonomy): Bacteria > Pseudomonadati > Pseudomonadota > Alphaproteobacteria > Hyphomicrobiales > Phyllobacteriaceae > Mesorhizobium > Mesorhizobium sp. M7A.F.Ca.US.014.04.1.1. The sequence continues at coordinate 1,414 of NZ_RZRW01000627.1, forward strand.
CAATGGCAAGGCCCGACGCCTGCAGGTCGCTCAGCCCCTGCTCGTCGACATATTTCTCCATGCCGGAGATGCCCTGGTTGTCGATGTTGGTGAGCCCAACAATGTAGGACGAGGTTTCGCCGCTCGGATAGAAGCGGCGCTTTTCGGTGCGGAAGCCGAAACCGGGAATGCCGAGCTGCATGATGTCGGACTGTTGCTTGGGCGTCAGCTGCCGCTGCAGCCAGACGAAACCGGCGCCGCTCTTCAGCTTATGGTAGGTCTGCTCATAGTCGATGTCCGGAAGCACCGTCGACAGCTTCTCGATCGCCTCGTCGGCGTCGACAATCCGGCGTGGTTCTGCAAACAGCGACGCCGTCTTGATGTCCGTGGCCAACACTTCGCCGTTGCGGTCGACGATGTCGGGCCGCGATGCCGTCACCCGGCTCTGCGGACCGCCCGACATATCGGGGGTCTGGAAGCCGAGATAGACCAGCCGCCCTGATATGGTCGAGAAGATGCCGAAGAACACCGCCATCGTCATGACGATGCGCGTCCTGCCCTTGCCGCCGGTCGCCTTGCGGGCGCCCTCGACCACGATCGATCCATCTTCACTCGTCCTGGCGCGACGTTTCAGCAGTTTACCGATCATTGGGCGATGCCTCCGGTCACCACGGG
>NZ_RZRW01000627.1:2077-3160 GCF_003998745.1 Mesorhizobium sp. M7A.F.Ca.US.014.04.1.1
ACTATCAGCCATGCCGCCCTGGCGTCCCGACAAGATGTCCTGGATGTCAAGGGATTTGGCCGGCAGGTCGCCGACACCGCCGATCTGGCGGGCGCTGACCGGCTCGAGTTCGAGCTGCGACTTGTAGAGTTCGGCGAGCTTCTGCAGCCGCGACGGCTGGGTAAGCAGGCTCCAGTCGGCCTTGAGCAGGTCGATCGTGTCCTCCTCATAGCGTATCTGCGCATGGATCTTCTGCACGGCGGCCAATTGTTCCTCGGCCTCGCGCTTGGCCTTGTAGGTAAGGGCCGCGACCGCAACCATGACGGCGATCAGGACAATGTCGCTGGTACGAAACACTTAGCTACCTCTCCCCCGGCCGGTCGATACCGGGAAGCTTTGGAAGGCCGAAAATCGAAAAGTCGCTGCCGCGCGCCGGCGCCTGGGTGCGGACCGCCGCGCGCAGCCTGGCCGAACGGGCGCGCGGATTGGCCGCCACCTCGGCGTCGCCGGCCGTCACGCCGCCGCCCGCCTTGCGGAACGTCGCGGTGCGCGCATGCGCCTCGGGCAGGTGACGCGAGCCGGTCGCGACATCGGCCCGGTCTGCGATGAAACGCTTGACGATGCGGTCTTCCAGAGAATGGAAGGTGACCACGGCGAGCCGTCCGCCCGGCTTCAGAGCGCGTTCGGCCGCAAACAGGGCCTTGGCCAGTTCGCCAAGCTCGTCATTGACAAAAATGCGCAGCGCCTGGAAGACGCGCGTCGCCGGATGGATCTTGTCCTTCGGCGCCCGGCCGATATGCGTCTCGATGGCGTCGGCGAGTTCCAACGTGCGCTCGAACGGGCGCTTTTCGCGGCGCGCCTCGATCATGCGGGCAATGCGTCCGGCATGGCGCTCCTCGCCGAGGAAGCCGAAGATGCGGGCAAGATCGCCCGGCTTGAAGGAATTGACGACGTCGGCGGCGCTGAGGCCCGATTGCGCCATGCGCATGTCGAGCGGCCCGTCGGCGCGGAACGAAAACCCGCGCTCCGCCTGGTCGAGCTGCATCGAGGACACGCCGATGTCGAGCACGATCCCGTCCGCGCTCTCGACATGTTCGTCCAGCG
>NZ_RZRW01000628.1:0-3160 GCF_003998745.1 Mesorhizobium sp. M7A.F.Ca.US.014.04.1.1
GCGCATCCCGTTGATACGCAATGCAATCATACCGTCAAAAGGGCTAACTCCGAAATGCGGTGGGGAGAACCCGCCACCTTAATCATAATGGAGGAGCCGACACTATCGACATGGCTGTGGTATTTTGTCTGCCGGGTCACGTAAAGGAGCGGTGAGTGGAACAGGTCACGACTTGCTGGGCCAGTCAGCTGGCGGAAGGACGCCTCAATGGTTTCGTGCCAATCCAACAACAGCGCTCAACGATGGCTGGACTTGAATCCGAGCGCGCCGAGAGGCATGCCAAGGCTTGTGGGTTGAGACGGCTTCGGTCCTACGCCCAGTGGCTCGTGCCAGATGATCTGGCCGTGTTCATTGAAGAGATCGATTGTTCCGCAGTCTTCGGGCGTGACGGCAAGTTGCTGGGGAAGAGGCATCCATGGTCTCGGACGGACTAAGGGCTAACGCCGCACAAGCGGCCGAATTTCTGGAGGTGCTGGGCAATGCGCGGCGGCTGCACATTTTGAGCTTGCTGCTCGACTATGAATTGCCGGATCGCAAAATTCGCGAACGGCTTAATATTAGCCGGACAGCCTCGTGGCACCACCTAGCCAAGCTCCGGGAAGTTGGGCTCGTAAAAATCCGCCGGGACGGCCGGAATGTATATTTTTCCTCTGAAAATCGAGCGGTACGCGATCTGCTTTGCAATTGGAATGTCGTGGTTGCTGTCCAGCAGTCTGGGCAAGCGGTTCCGCCCGGTGGCGGTGCCTTGGCGGTGACATGCCAGGATCTTGTGCACTCGGCCCCCGGTCTGGAAAACCGAGTTTGTCAAAGCGCCAGCGAGTCCCGGAGCGACGAGTGATTATCCCCAGGAATCTCGGTTAGACACCGTTGGATCGAGAAGATCACCCGCGCGATTGTTGCCACCCGCGGGTTTTCTCTGCGGCGTCAGCCCCCGGATCGCGAAACGGCTGACGCATACCCTGTGGATTGGCGAATGCCGCCGACTATGGTCGCGCTATCGACGCGCCCGATTGAACCTCGGTACTCCGACTTGCGCTATAAACACTCGGTATCCTGCTACTGCCTCAAGCCGGCATTGAATCAATCCTGTGGTCAGTCAGTTGCCAGCGGGTAGGTCAGGTGCGGTGCCACCGCTTTAAAATATAGACAGGTTTCTTCGCGTGGAGCCCCATCCATGATCTGTGGGCCGTTGCACGTTGTAAAGTTCCTCAATAGAGACAAAGCCAATCAAATGGGAAACTCGAAATATGCAGAATGACGCTGAAGCACCGCAGGTCCAGTTGTTGCAGCTCACCACCGACATAGTGGCGGCATATGTCCAGAAGAACGCCATTCCGGCGGCCGGTCTTCCCGAATTGATCGCCAGCGTCAATTCTGCCTTGTCGGGATTGGGTCAGCCGGTGGAAGCGACGCCGCCCGCGCTTGTTCCGGCAGTCAATCCAAAAAAGTCCGTGTTTCCCGATTACATCATCAGCCTGGAGGACGGACGCAAGTTCAAGTCTATGAAGCGCCACCTTGGGTTGCTGGGAATGACACCCGACGAGTACAGAGCCAGGTGGGGGCTCGCCAAGGACTATCCCATGGTTGCACCGAGCTACGCGGCCCAGCGGTCAGCCCTCGCGAAATCCAGCGGACTCGGCCGCAAGCCAACTGCAAAAACGCCGTTGAGGAAAACACCAGCGAATCGGAAAGCTAAGGCCTAACAACAGGTGTCTATCAAAGGCGGCGGGGCAACCTGGATCACAAGGCAAGCATCACAATATCGCTCGGCTCCAAATATCGGCCTGGATAACAAATACCGTCCTCTGTTGAAAGCGACCGTGAGCCATCATCAGCTCTGACGAATGGCTGCAACCGATAAATGGTGAGACCCCGGACACTCATTGGGAGACCCCAGGGCGCAGCGTCCAATCTCATATGGTGCGGGGATGGCGGTAGGCTGCGGCGGCTGATCGGCCTCGCAGCTGTTCAGAGACAGGAAACTGCTCCATCCTTTTACCAGTTGCTCCGTTACGGCCGCAGCAATCTAGTGCGTGGTGCCTCCGCGCTCGGCATGTAGACAAGTTCTTCACCTGGAGACGCATTCATGATCGGCGGGCGTGTTGCCGTCTCTCTTGGTACTTTCGATTTGTGCAAACAATCCATAATTACGATAAGACGTTTCACTATCTCCGTTTCGAGGTCCAATGTCTGAAGTGGACTGGCTGAGCCATCTCCTGCAAATCATCACCGTGACCGGCCAGCTCGAGGTCCGCTGCGCCTATGGTGCACCGTGGCGCGTTGCCTGGAACAAGGCTGCCGCGAACGAAATTCCCTACCACGTCATAGTCAAGGGCCGGGCCATTCTCGAGGATCCGAAGACGAGAGCGGCGCGGGAGCTGCTGAGCGGAGATATTGTGCTGCTGCCTCACGGCGCGGCGCATGTACTGCACGACGGTAGCGGGCAAACACCAATTCCTACCCAGCAACGCCGGGGGTCAGCCGGATGGATGCTGAGCGAGAATGATGGCGAGGGCGAGCAACTGGATCTGCTGTGTGGGCGATTTTTTATCGCGCCACCCCATGATCGACTGATCCGCAACTACCTGCCCGCCAACCTGGTGACACGCGCTGTGGACAGCCATGGAGAAGACGGCATGGGGTCCGCATCCAACCAACTTGCCGGTCTTGTCGGGCTGATGCGGATGGAGTCCTCCGGTGACAGGGCGGGAGGGCGCGCCATTCTCAACGCGCTTTCCTCGGCGCTTTTCACACTGGTACTGCGCGCGGCGAGCCAATCCGGGAAAGCCCCCGAAGGCTTGTTGGCCCTGGCTGGCCATCCGCGGCTGGCACCAGCAATTGCGGCAATGTTCGCCGATGCGGCACGGCCTTGGAAACTGCCCGATCTGGCCGATTTGTGCGGGGTGTCGCGCGCTACGTTCATGCGCCAGTTTCAGGACAAGCTGGGTCGCTCCGCCCTCGATTTTTTGCCTGATCTGCGCATGAGCCTGGCCGCCAACGAGTTGAAGAAGCCAGCCATCAGCGCAGAGGCCGTGGCCGAGACCGTCGGGTATCAATCCGTTTCGGCATTCCGGCATGTCTTCGCCGAAAGGATGGGGATGACGCCGGGGGAGTGGCGGCGACTGGCGCACAAGGGCGAGTACCACTCACGGTCTGGGAT
>NZ_RZRW01000629.1:0-3148 GCF_003998745.1 Mesorhizobium sp. M7A.F.Ca.US.014.04.1.1
CCAATGCGCTGCTGCAGCGCATTCCGCCGTCCGAGTTGGTCGAGGCGCAGACTTTTCATGCCAGGCCCGGCAACCAGATCGACATGAACGCACTGGTCTCGCGGCTGGAAACGTCCGGTTTCGAGCGTGTGCCGACAGTGCGCGGCATCGGCGAGTTCGCGGTGCGCGGCGGCATTCTCGACCTGTTCGCCCCCGGCTGGACCGAGGCGCTCAGGCTCGATTTCTTCGGCGACACGCTGGAATCGATCCGTGTGTTCGACGCCGCCACGCAGCGCACCACCGGTCAACGCAAGTCGATGGCGCTGCAAGCGATGAGCGAAGTGGCGCTGACGCCGGAAACCATCAGCCGCTTCCGCCGCTCCTATATCGAAGCCTTCGGCGCACCGCAGCGCGACGACGGGCTCTATGCGGCGGTCAGCGAAGGGCGTCGCTTCGCTGGCATGGAGCACTGGCTGCCGTTCTTTTACGAACGGCTGGAGACGGTGTTCGACTATCTGCCTGACACGCCCGTCATCTTCGACCATCTGGCGCATGAGGCGCTGGCCGAGCGCCACACGCTGATCCTCGATCACTACGAGGCGCGCAGGAAGCAGGCCGATGGCGCGCTGAAGGATGCGGTGCCCTATAAGCCAGTCGCGCCGGACCTGCTCTATCTCTCCCCGGAAAACCTGATCACCTCGCTCGGGCCGCGCGAAGCGATCGACTTTACGCCATTCGACGCGCCCGACATTGGCGCCAAGAAGGTCTATCACGCCGGTTCGCGCCACGGCCGCAGCTTCGTCGAGGAGCGCGCCGATCCGAACGCCAACGTGTTCGATGTCGTCGTCAAACACATCGCCGATGAGCGCGCGGCGCGCCGCCGCGTCGTCATCGCCGGCTGGACCGAAGGCTCGCTCGACCGGCTTGGCCAGATCCTCGCCGAACACCATCTCGGCAACCTCAAGCAGGTCGTGACGCTGGCGGAAGCCGAAAAGCTCGAGCCGGGGCAGGCGGCCCTGGCCGTGCTGCCGCTCGAATCCGGCTTCGAGACCGAAAAACTGGTCGTCGTCGCCGAACAGGACATTTTGGGCGACCGGCTGATCCGGCGCTCGAAACGCAAGAAACGTCCCTCGGATTTCATTGCCGAGGCCTCGGCGCTGTCGGCCGGCGACATTGTCGTCCATGCCGACCACGGCATTGGCCGTTTCATTGGCCTGCGCACCATCGAAGCGGTCGGCGCGCCGCATGACTGCCTGGAAATCCACTATGCCGGCGACGACCGGCTGTTCCTGCCGGTGGAAAACATCGAACTCCTGTCGCGCTACGGTTCTGACACGGCCGAGGCGACGCTGGACAAGCTTGGCGGCGGCGCCTGGCAGTCGCGCAAAGCGCGGCTGAGGAAGCGCCTGCTCGACATGGCCGGTCAGTTGATCCGCATCGCCGCCGAGCGGCAGATGCGCTCGGCGCCGCCACTGGTGCCGGCAGAAGGCCTCTATGGCGAGTTCGCCGCCCGCTTTCCCTATGAAGAGACCGACGACCAACAGACGGCCATCGATTCGGTGCGCGACGATCTTGCTGCCGGCAAGCCGATGGACCGGCTGATCTGCGGCGATGTCGGTTTCGGCAAGACCGAAGTGGCGCTGCGTGCCGCCTTCATCGCGGCGATGGAAGGTTTTCAGGTGGCGGTGGTGGTGCCGACGACATTGCTGTCACGCCAGCATTTCAAGACGTTTTCGCAGCGGTTTTCCGGCCTGCCGATCCGCGTCGCCCAGGCGTCGCGGCTGGTCGGCGCCAAGGAACTGGCCGAGACCAAGAAAGGCATCGCCGAAGGCCAGGTCGACATCGTCATCGGCACGCACGCGCTGCTCGGTTCCGCGATCTCGTTCAAGAACCTTGGTCTGCTGATCATCGACGAAGAGCAGCATTTTGGCGTCAAGCACAAGGAACGGCTGAAGGACCTGAAGACCGACGTGCACGTGCTGACGCTGTCGGCGACGCCGATCCCGCGAACGCTGCAACTGGCGTTGACCGGGGTGCGCGAGCTGTCGCTGATCGCCACGCCGCCGGTCGATCGGATGGCGGTGCGCACCTTCATATCGCCCTTCGATCCGCTGGTGATCCGCGAGACGCTGCTGCGCGAACGCTATCGCGGTGGCCATTCCTTCTATGTGGTGCCGCGCATAAGCGATCTCTCGGAAATACATGATTTCCTGAAGGAATCCGTGCCGGAGTTGAAGGTGGCGGTGGCTCATGGCCAGATGCCGCCGGGCGAACTCGACGACATCATGAATGCCTTTTATGACGGCCAGTACGACGTGCTGTTGTCGACCACCATCGTCGAATCCGGCCTTGATATTCCGACCGCCAACACGCTGATCATCCACCGCGCCGACATGTTCGGCCTGTCGCAGCTCTACCAATTGCGCGGCCGCGTCGGCCGTTCGAAGGTGCGGGCCTACGCGCTGTTCACGCTGCCGGCCAACCGCAAGCTGACCGACACCGCCGAGCGGAGGCTCAAGGTGCTGCAATCGCTCGACACTCTGGGCGCCGGCTTCCAACTGGCCAGCCACGACCTCGATATCAGAGGCGCCGGCAATCTTCTCGGCGAGGAGCAGTCCGGACACATCAAGGAGGTCGGCTTCGAACTCTACCAGCAGATGCTGGAAGAAGCCGTCGCCGAGGTGAAGGATTCGGGCGAGGTGCAGGATGGCGGCTGGTCGCCGCAGATTGCCGTCGGCACGGCGGTGATGATCCCGGAAAGCTATGTTCCGGCCCTGCAGCTCCGGCTGGCGCTTTATCGCCGTCTCGGCGATCTCGAAAACACCGAGGAAATCGACGCTTTCGGCGCCGAGCTGATCGACCGCTTCGGCCCGCTGCCGGGGAGGTGAAGCATCTGTTGAAGATCGTCTTCATCAAGGCGCTCTGCCGCAAGGCCAATGTCGAAAAACTCGACGCCGGGCCGAAGGGCGTCGTCATCCATTTCCGCAAGCGCGAATTCTCCAACCCGGTCGGGCTGGTCAAGTTCATTGGCGAACAGGGATCGTTGGCCAAGATCCGGCCGGACCACAGTGTCGTCTTCGTGCGCGACTGGCCGACAGCCGAGAAGAGGCTGGCGGGCTCGGCGGTCGTCATGACGCAGTTGGCACGGCTGGTGGAGAAGGCGGCGTAG
>NZ_RZRW01000063.1:0-16329 GCF_003998745.1 Mesorhizobium sp. M7A.F.Ca.US.014.04.1.1
CGGCTCGGGGGTGCATCGCCGCTCGGCGGTTTCGAGGTCGCGCCTTTTTCGGATTGCGGTTTCTTTTCAGTCGTCACACCGGACTCCTATCGCCGCTGTCTCGGATGTCGCCGGTTTGGAAAAGCTCAAGCCGCGACCTCCGCTGGTTGAAGCGACGTCCCGTCGCGGAGGGCTGCGACGACATCAGCCGAATCGCTGACCACGCCGAAATGGGTCGCTATGTCGTAGAGCGAGCTTTCCTGCTCGCGTGGTCCCGTTGCCGCGCAGCAATCGCTTGGCACCACCACCTCATAGCCCTGGAAAAAGGCATCATGGACGGTCGAGCGCACGCAGATGTTGGTGACCACGCCGAAAATGACCAACTGATCGACCTGCATGTCTTTCAGCGTCAGGTCCAGGTCGGTTTGAAAGAAGGCCGAGTAGCGCCGCTTGATGACATGGATCTCATCATCGCGGGCGCCGAGATCCTCGATGATCTCCGGCCCCCAGCTTCCATCCAGGCAATGCGGTGTGCGCTTCAGCCATTCGCGCTCTCGTCGCATGCCCGGTCGGTGGCTGTCATGGACCCAGATCACCGGCACGCCGGCGGCGCGCGCAGCCTCGATCACGGCCAGTTGCGGCGCGACCAGCGTCTCGTACCCAGGCAGGACCATGGCCCCGCCGGGCTTGCAGAACTCATTGACCATATCGATGACGATAATGGCCGCACGGCGTGGATCGAGGCGCACCGCATCATCGTGCCGATGTGAGGAAAAACTGTCCACGGACATGGCGAGCTCCTTTGACCGATCGTTGATGCTCATACAAAAAACCCTAGTGGATGCCAAGTCAATCCCGTTCGACGCAAAGCGTGCTGGTCGGCCTTGCGCACCGCGCTCCGACAAGCGTATGCGCTATTTGCCCATCGCGAAATGGCCTTGACAACGCTTGTCAGGCATGTGCTCGATTTGTATGACCATCAATGATATTCAAGCCGCTGAATTGCGGAGCCGAGGCCGAGATATGAAAACCATCGTCACCGGAGCCAGCGGCCTGCTTGGCCGCCATGTGGCCGAGGCTCTGGTTGCGGCCGGCCACGATGTGCTTGGTGTCGATGCCGTGGTGCCGGGTGAGGTCGCATGGCGCCACGCAACCGCCGATTTGACCGATCTGGGATCGACACTGCAGCTGGTGCGCGATTGCGATGCCGTTGTGCATGTCGCGGCCATTCCGCGGCCGACCGGCCGGGCCGGCGGCGAGGTGTTCAAGACCAACATCGCGACCGCCTACAATGTGGTCGAGGCAGCCGCCATGGCCGGCGCCAGGCGCTTCATCTATGCCTCATCCTTCAGCGTCTTCGGCTATCCCTTTTTCGAAAAACCTGTGCGACCGCCCTATCTGCCGGTCGACCTGGACCACCCGGTCGGCGCGCAGGACCCGTACGGCCTGTCGAAATGGCTGGGCGAGGAAATCGTCGACGCGGCGGTGCGCCGCGGCGCCTTTTCGGCGGTCAGTATCCGCATGCCGTGGATCCAGACGCCGGGTTCATTTTTCGAGGGCGTCGGGCCGCGCCGCGCCACGGCCGACAGTGCCCGCGACCTGTGGGCCTATCTCGACGCGCGCGACGCCGGGCAGGGCTTCCTGCGGGCGCTTGAATGGCAAGGCGACGGCCATCTGCGCGTCCTGCTCAGCGCCGCCGACACCTTCATGGAAGAGGAAACCGAAGCGCTCGTGCGCCGGGTCTATCCCGATGTCGCTCTATCGCGGCCGATCGCCGGCTTTGGCGCCGTGCTCGACACGGTCCATGCGCGCGAAACGATCGGCTTCGAACCACAATATTCATGGCGTTCCTATCCAAAGCCGGAGACCGGGGGATGAAACGATTCGACCAGAAGAAGATCCTTGTCACTGGCGGCGCCGGCGCGATCGGCGGCGCGGCGGTGCGGCGTTTCCTTGACGAAGGCGCGCGCGTCGCCATTGTCGATCGCAATGGCGCGGCGGCGCAGCAACTGGCTCGCTCACTGGGTGAAAACGCCATTGCCATCGAAGCCGACGTCACCGATGAAGCGGATGTGCGGCGCGCCGTCGAGGCGACCGTCGAGACGTTCGGCGGCCTCGACGTGGTGTTCAACAATGCCGGCATTTCCGGCGTCGTCGCTCCCGTTCACGACCTGCCGGTCGAGGACTGGGATACGACCATCCGTATCAATCTGCGCGGTATCTTCCTCGTCCTGCAGGCATCGCTTCGGGCGATGATCAAGGCGGGGACCGGTGGCTCGATCGTCAACATGGGCTCATCCATGGCCGGTTGGGACGTCCTTTCGGGCGGTGCCGGCTATGTCGCTTCCAAACACGGCGTGGTCGGCCTGACGCGGGTTGCGGCGCTCGATGCTGCGCCCTACGGCATACGCGTCAATGCCATTTGCCCCGGCGTGATCGAGACGACGCTTGGCGTGCCGGCTTCCGGTGACGGCGAATTCAAGAGCAGCGTCCAGCATTTCGCCGACCGCATTCCATTGCGCCGCATCGGCCAGCCGGACGATGTCGCGGCCGCCGTGGCTTTCCTGGCCTCGGACGAGGCGAGGCACGTCACGGGCGTGGATTGGCTGATCGACGGCGGCCAGACCTTGCAGAGCTGGGCCAACGCCCCTGATGGCGGTGCGTTTCCGAAATTTCGCTAAAGCTCAATTTCGCTGCTCGATTTGCTTGAGCATTGATCTGCAAGAATTCGGCAAACCAATTGTCGGATGCCGGCCGCTCCCGCTAAAGGCCAGGCCCCATTCGCGATCTACTTCACGCCGATGCCGGCGGTCAGGCCGCCATCGATCTTGTAGTCCGCGCCAGTGCAGAAGCCGGCCTTCGACGAACACAGGAAAGCGATAAGTTCGGCCACCTCCTCCGGCTCGCCGATGCGCCCGATGGGGTGCGCTTCGCCGAAGCGCTTGTAGGCGGCCTCGACATCGGCGTCCGTGCCGTTCTCGCCGCGGGCGGCCTTCTCCAGGATCGGGGTGCGGATCGAGCCGGGGCTGACGGAATTGACGCGGATGCCGGAGCGCGCATGGTCCAGGGCCAGGGCACGCGTCAGCGTGTGGATGGCGCCCTTGGTGGTGGCATAGGCGGCGACGTTTTGCTGGCAGGCAAAGCCCTGCACCGAAGCGACGTTGACGATGGCGCCGCCGCCCCTGCGGACCATTTCCGGGATGCCGAAATGCGCGGTCAGATAGATCGACCCGACATTGACCGCCATCGCCTTGTTCCAGGTCTCGAAATCGGTGCTGACGGCGGTTCCGTACGGATGCACCGCCGCCGAATTGACGACGATATCGAGGCCGCCGAACCGCTCCACGCCGGCCGCGACCGCGTCGCGAACCTGATCGGGCACGGAGACGTCGGCGCCTATGACCAGCGCCCCGGCTGCGGAGCTTTCCAGCTCCGCTTTCAGTAGAGCGTTGGCCGCGCGGTCGATGCCGCAGGCGATGATCGCAGCGCCCCCTGCAGCGAGGCGTCTGGCGGTTGCGAGGCCAATCCCGGTCGTCCCCGTCACCAAGGCAACCTTGCCGTCGAAATCCTTCATTGGGAAAACTCCTTCATTCGCTGTCCGAAACCGGTTCCTAGTTTGACACCCATTGTGGTCCAACAATAGGTTGCCATCCTCTCGCAGAAGGAAGCGGCAATGGAACAGTGCTGGCGCTGGTATGGACCAAACGACCCGGTAACGCTCGATCATGTCAGGCAGGCCGGTGCGACCGGCGTGGTGAGCGCCTTGCACGATATCTATGACGGGCGCGCCTGGCCGCTCGAGAGCATTCTGGAGCGCAAGCGTGTCATCGAGGCCGCCGGCCTGACATGGTCGGTGGTCGAGAGCATTCCGGTCCACAACTCCTTCAAGGTCGGCGCGCCGGAACGCGAGCGCTACGCCGGCTACTATCGCGACTCAATCCGCGCGCTCGCCAAGGCCGGCATTGCGACGGTCTGCTACAATTTCATGCCGGTGGTCGACTGGACCCGCACGGATCTCGCCTATCGGCTGCCGACGACGGGCTATGCGCTGCGTTTCGACGCCATCGATTTCGCAGCCTACGACCTGTTCGTGCTGAAGCGCGTCAATGCCGAAGCCGGCTATACCGCTGCCCGTATCGCCGAAGCGGAAGCGCGGCTGAAGGAATTGAGCAGCGAAGCGATCGACAGGATCGAACGCAACCTGATCGCCGGCCTGCCGGCGACCGAGCGCAGCTATGACAGGGACAGTTTTCGCGAGGCCCTGGCGGACTACGATGCGATCGGACCAAAGGAGCTGCGCCAAAACCTTGCCTGGTTCCTGCGCGAGATCATTCCGGTGGCCGAAGAGGAGGGGGTGCGCATGTGCATCCATCCCGACGACCCGCCCTTCTCGCTCTATGGCTTGCCACGCATCGTTTCGACAGCCGAGGATGCGCGTTTCATCCTTAACGCCGTCGACAGCCCCGCCAACGGCCTGACGTTCTGCACCGGCTCTTATGGCACGCGCGCCGACAATGACATCGTCGCCATGGTCAAGGAATTCGCCGACCGCATCCACTTTGTCCACCTCCGCAACATCACCATCGAGGATGACGGCTCGTTCTACGAAGCCGAGCATCTCGAAGGCGGCACCGACATGGCGCATGTTATCCTCGCTCTGATGCAGGAAGAGGCGCGCCGTCGCAGGGAAGGCCGTGCCGACTGGCGCATTCCGATGCGACCAGACCATGGCCATCTGCTTGCCGACGACATCGGCAAGACCAGGATCAACCCCGGCTATTCGCTGATCGGCCGGCTGAAGGGCCTCGCCGAGCTGCGCGGCATCATGCGCGCCATCGAGCGGTTCGAGCTGGCTTGAAGCCGTCTTGCCGGTCGGCTGGCGGGATTTACAGACGATCACGCGCGATTGCGCTTCCGCTGCGACTTATACGCTGTCGCACTGGAAAGTGCGGTCCACGAGAGGCATGGCGGGTAAAGCACTTGTCGGGAAATTATTTGCCGACAGGTCATAATATGCAGCGCTGACGTTCTTCCATCCGGCCCGGATTGGACTTCCTGTTGCTTTGATCGGCACGCCTTGCGTGTCACTTTGAGATGCATTCATGCTCGAAGCTCTTGCCGGTGGTCGCTTCTACTTCTCCTAAGCCAGGGCAGAGAAAAGAAGGAAGCTGAACATGCCCAGAATTGTGCCGGTGCTTGACCTGAGCCGCCTCGAACAAGGTGCGTCCGAGTATCGTACCTTTCTCCTGGACCTGCGTACGGCAGCCCGGGACGTTGGCTTCTTCTATCTCAGCGGCCACGGAATTTCCGCCCCGGAGATCGACGACGTGCTCGATGCCTCGCGACGGTTCTTCGCGTTGCCGGAGGCCGACAAGCTGGCCATCGAAATGGTCAAATCCCAGCAGTTTCGCGGCTACACCCGCGCCGGCGGCGAACTGACCAAGGGCGCGGCCGACTGGCGTGAGCAACTCGACATCGGCGTCGAGCGCCAGCCCATAGCGCAGGGACCTGGAATTGCACCGTGGACACGGCTGCAGGGGCCGAACCAGTGGCCGTCTGCACTGCCGGAGCTCAAGCCGGCACTGCTTGCATGGCAGGCCAAGGCGACCGCGGTGGCCATTCGGCTGCTGAAAGCCTTCGCACTATCGCTCGATCAGCCCGAGGACGCCTTCGACGCGATCTATCGGGACTCGCCCAACCATCGCATGAAGATCGTCCGTTATCCCGGCCGTGACGCGACCGAAGGCGACCAGGGCGTCGGCGCGCACAAGGATGGCGGTTTCCTCACCCTGCTGCTGCAGGACGACAACAAGGGCCTGCAGGTCGAATATGACGGAAGCTGGGTGAATGTGGATCCGCTCCCTGGAACGCTGGTCGTCAACATTGGCGAACTGCTCGAACTGGCATCGAATGGGTATTTGCGTGCCACCGTTCACCGCGTCGTGACGCCGCCTGCCGGCGTCGAGCGGATCTCCGTTCCCTTCTTCTTCAGTGCGCGGCTGGACGCGACCATACCGCTTCTGACCCTGCCCGAGGAATTGGCGGCCGAAGCGCGCGGGCCGGCAAGCGATCCGGACAATCCGTTGTTCCGCGATGTCGGCACCAATGTGCTCAAAAGCCGACTGCGTTCACATCCCGACGTGGCACGCCGCCACTATGCCGATCTTCTCCAGGCCGGAGCGGCGGGTTCGTGAACTCAGCTCTGCACGAATTTTTGCCGTTTCATATGTTTTTTGGAATGCCATTCGTCGCCAAGGCTTCGAGATAGGCGCAAAAAGGTAAAATCGTTTAGCGGTTTCCTCCCATTCCGCTGGACGGTGTTCCCCTCTGAAGGTTCAAACCTTCTTTTGGCCGGGCCGCATTCGAGCCCGGCCATTTTTTGTCCTGGTCCCGGACAGCGCAAAACCTATGCTGCAAAAGGCCGGTGTGGAGGAACAGGATATCTTCCCGAGTTGCGCGGACCGTCCGATCCTGAGTTTAGGATTCGAGCGCTAGTGCTCGACTGTATCGATCGGTCGAAACGACTTTCATGACACAAAAACAATTGCACCTCGGCGCCTTCATGCGCCCCGTCAGCCTGCATACCGGCGCCTGGCGCTATCCGGGCGCCTATGCCGACGCCAATTTCAATTTCGCGCATCTGAAGCGCTTCGCCCAGACCTTGGAGGCGGCGAAGTTCGACGCCTTCTTCATGGCCGACCATCTGGCCGTTCTCAACATGCCGATCGAGGCGCTGCGGCGCAGCCACACGGTCACCTCGTTCGAGCCGTTCACGCTTTTGTCGGCGCTCGCCGCCGTCACCGACCATATCGGGCTGGTCGCCACCGCATCGACGCCGTTCGACGCGCCCTATCATGTTGCCCGCCGCTTCGCCTCGCTCGACCATATCAGCGGCGGACGCGCCGGCTGGAACATCGTCACCACGTCCAATCCGGATGCGGCGCTCAATTTCGGCCTCGACGAGCATGTCGAGCATGACGAGCGCTACCGGCGGGCCCGGGAATTCTACGATGTCGTCACCGGCCTGTGGGACAGCTTTGCCGACGATGCCTTCATCCGCGACGCCGAAAGCGGGTTCTATTTCGACCCGGCCAGGCTGCATGTGCTCGACCATAAGGGTGAGCATCTCTCGGTGCGCGGCCCACTCAACATCGCGCGGCCAATCCAGGGCTGGCCGGTCATCGTGCAGGCCGGCGCCTCGGAGGCAGGACGCCAACTGGCGGCGGAGACAGCGGAGGTCATTTTCGCCGCCCATGCCGATCTCGCGGCGGGGCAGCGCTTCTTCGCCGACGTCAAAGGCCGTGCGGAAAGGCTTGGCCGGTCGCGTGACGACATCAAGATCCTGCCCGGCGCCTTTGTCGTTGTCGGTGACAGCGTCGAGGACGCGCAGGCCAAGCGGGCGAAGCTCGACAGTCTCGTCTACTACGAGAGCGGCATCGCCTCGCTGTCGATCGCCATCGGACATGACGCGTCCGGTTTTGATCCCGACGCGCCCTTGCCCGAAATCCCCGAGACCAATGCCTCGAAGAGTGGCCGCGAGCGCGTCATCGAACTGGCACGCGAGGAGAACCTGACCGTCAGGCAGCTTGCGCAAAGGCTGGGCGGCTATTCCGGCCTTGCTTTTGTCGGCACGCCTGAAACAATCGCCGACGAGATGGAGGAATGGCTGATCGGCGAGGGTTCCGACGGGTTCAACATCATGTTTCCATACCTGCCCGCCGGGCTCGATGATTTTGCCGAGAAGGTGGTGCCGGAATTGCAAAGGCGAGGGATCTTCAGGCGGCAATATGAAGGGTCGACACTGCGCGAGAATCTCGGCCTGAAGCGTCCGCCCAACCGGTTTTTCGAGTAGAGCCTTCTTCGCAGGGAGATTTTCGATGTCGATCCAGTCCAACACCCGCATCGTGCTCGCGGCGCGGCCACAAGGCCGGCCAAAGCCGGATGATTTCCGCATCGAGACGGTTGATGTCGTCCAGCCGGGAGAGGGCGAACTGCTGCTGCAGATCCTCTATCTGTCGCTCGATCCCTATATGCGCGGGCGCATGAACGCTACGAAATCCTATGCCAGGCCCGTCGATGTCGACGGCGTGATGGAAGGCGGTACTGTTGCGCGCGTCGTGATCTCTCGCCACCCGGAATTTACCGAAGGGGATATCGTGTTGTCCCATTCCGGCTGGCAGAGTTTTGCCTTGTCCGACGGTGTGGGGCTGCGCAAGCTGGATCCCGCTGCGGCACCCATCACGACGGCGCTTGGCGTGCTCGGCATGCCGGGCTTCACGGCCTATGCCGGTCTGCTCACCATCGGGCAGCCGAAGCCTGGCGAGACGGTCGTCGTGGCGGCCGCCAGCGGCGCGGTCGGGTCGGCCGTTGGCCAGATCGCGCGCATCAAGGGCGCGCGTGCCGTCGGCATTGCCGGCGGTGCCGACAAGTGCGCCTTCGTGCGAGACGAACTCGGCTTCGATGCGGTCGTCGATCACCGTGCCGATGATTTTGCCGAGCAGTTGAAGGCAGCCTGCCCCGGTGGCATCGACATCTATTTCGAGAATGTCGGTGGTCCTGTCTGGGACGCGGTGTTTCCGCTGCTGAACGAATTTGCGCGTGTGCCGGTCTGCGGGCTGATCGCGCAGTACAACGTCATCGCGGATGCCGGCGTCGACCGCTTGCCGGTATTGATGCAGCAAGTGCTGCACCGCAGCCTGACGATCAGGGGGTTTATCCAGCGTGAATTTGTCGACCAGCGCCCGGCCTTCTATCGTGAGATGGCCGAATGGATATCGTCCGGCCGCGTCCGCTACAGGGAAGATATCGTCGATGGCATCGAAAATGCACCACAGGCCTTTCTCGGCCTTCTCGATGGCAAGAATTTCGGCAAGCTGATCGTGCGTATCGCGGAATAAATGCCGCGCAACGATCAGGCGGGGCTGCTTGGGTAATTTCTGCCGCAGCCGTGGCCGCGGGGCGTGATTGCCAGCAGCCGCCGATCAGCCGGTTGCCCCGGCTGCCGATGACGCCGAGCGGCGAGAAACGCAACTTGCCGATCTGGGCGATGGTCGCGGCGTCGCGCTCGCGCAGGCTTGGATTGCTCACGGCACGGTTTCTGTCTCGAGTGCCGGCAGTGCCGCCGCCAGCCGGTCCGCCCATTCCTCGATGCCGGACCGTGTCGACAAAAGATCCTGCCGGATCTCGACGAGGACGGCGGCGATGCCGCGATCGTCGCCATGGATGGGCACGGCGTAGTCGGCGTCGCGGCTGATCACATAGGGTACATTGGCCGCAACATTGAGCGCCGCATCGGTGCGCAGGCCCGAAAGGATCGCTTCGGCGAGACCTCTTGCTTGGTCATGCAGCACGCCGGCATGCCAGGGCCTGCTGACGCCGAGGAAGACCGGCGTGAAAGAATGGATCGTCACGATCCGCGTCTGCCGGCCTGCTTGTGCCCGGCGGTCGAGATAAGCGGTCACCCGGTCATGGAACGGCGAAAAGATGATCTCGGCGCGCCGGGTCCGCTCCGCCGCATCGATGCCGACATTCCCGGGAATGTCGGTGTCTTCCGACAGTACCGGAATGCTGCCTGGCGTGCCCAGTGGCCGGTTGAGGTCGATCAGCAGCCGCGAATAGCCGCTGAGGAAGGCCGGAGCATCGAGCTTCGACGACAGCAGGCGGGTCACTTCGGCGGCGCCGATATCCCAGGCGATGTGGCGCTGCAGATGGTGGGCATCGAGGCCAAGCTGTCGATACTCGACCGGCATGTGGTTGGACGCATGCTCGCACAACAGCACGATATCGGAACGGCCGTGCTCGTTGAGGGCCTCGACGGCCTCGGGCCAATCTTTTTTTGTCACTGCGGTCATCAATAGAGCGTCCGGTAGAGATCGCAGATGGAGGCCGGATCGAGACCGGCAAGACGCTCGGCTTCATGTCGCTTGAGGCCGACGAAGGTTTCGATGAAGACGGGCGCGAACCATCCCGTCACGGTGCCGTCGGCCAGCAGCGCGTCCAGTGCCGCGGGCAGGGTTTCGGGCAGGCGCACCAGACCAAGACTTGCCCGCTCCGCCTCGCTCATCAGTGTCGGGTCGCCGGTGACCAAAGGTGGCGACGGCAGGCCCGCCTCCAGCCCCTCCAGCCCGGCGCGGATGATCGCCGCCAGCGACAGATAGGGATTGCCGGTGGCGTCGGCGGCCCGGTATTCGATGTTGTATTGCCGCGCCGGATCCCGTCCGCCGATCGTCACCGTCGGGCAGATGCGCAGCGACGCCTCGCGGTCGCGGTCGGCAAGCCAGGTGTAGGAAGAACTCCAGCTGTGCGGCTTCAGCCGGTAGAAGGACGACACGCTCGACGCCGTCATGGCGGTCATCCCAGGCAGATGGCGCAGCACGCCGGCACAGAAGGCGCCCGCTTTGGCGGAAAGGCCGCCCGCCAGTGCCGGATCGTAAGTCATCGGCTTGCCGGCCTCGTCGACGAAGCTGAAATGGATGTGGACGCCGTTGCCGACGGCGGTTGGCGCTGTCTTGGGGGCGAAGCTCGCACGCCAGCCGGCATTGCGCGCCAACTCGCGCGTGATTTCGCGGATGGCGACGGCGCGGTCGGCCGCCGTCAGCGCGTCCGCCGGCTCGTGCGTCACCTCGAACTGCTCGTCGCCGAATTCGGCGATGACCACCTCGGGCGCGACGCCGGCTTCCTCGAGCGCCGCCATCAGATTGGGCGCGAAAGGGTCGGCGCGGCGCAGTGCGGCGAAAGACATTGAATGCGCCTGTGCGAAGCCGCCGTCGGCAACGTTGAATTCGTGCTCGAAAGCGGCGATGACCGACAGGCCGGTTGCGGCTTTCAAATCGGCCAGCGCGTCTTTGAGCATCGTGCGGGTGCAGCCGAGCCATGGGCTGCCGTCGAGCTCGACGATGTCGCCGGCGACCATATCGAATGGCGTTGCCGATCCGGTGCGTGTCGTGCGAAAGCGCGCTTCGAGATCGGGGATCAGCCGCAGGTCGCCCGACGAGCCCCAGGGGTTGGGATCGACGATCGAGTTGAACGGTGTCAGCGACAGATTGGCCTGCAGCCAACCGACGCCGGTCGTGGCGGTCTTCTGCAACTTGCTTTCGGCAACGAAACGGCCCCGCGTGACGGCGGAGAGATCCGTGGTGACGACGGCAACCAGAGGCTCGACAGTCGACGTCATGCCGGTTTTCCCAAAGCGTTGAAGCGGTCGACGACCGTGTCGGTGTCAGCCACCCAGCAGTAGCCGCCGAAGGCCTTGAGCGCGATGTCGTGGCGTTCCTGGGTGATGGTGGCGCAGGCATCCGATACGCAGGTGACAAGATAGCCGCGGTCGGCGCCGTCGCGCACCGCCATGTCGACGCATTGATCGGTCAGCACGCCGACCACGACGAGATAGCGGATGCCGAGGTTCTTGAGGAGATAGTCGACATTGGTCGAATTGAAGATGCCCGACGACGTCTTCGGCAACATGATCTCGTCGCCAACCGGCGCCAGCGATGCCACCGGCAGTCCTTCGGGGAGACTGGGCGCAACATGGATCGGTGTCAGCTTGTGGTCGAGCGAGCGCTCACGGCCGTCTTCGGTCAGGCTCTGAATGATGGTGTGCAGCACCTCGACGCCATTGGCCCGCGCCGCCGCCAGCAGGCGCTCCTGGTTGGGGATCGTCTGCGAGGATGTCTGCCGGTAAAAATAATGATCGGGGCCACGTTCCGGATGCGACGGATCGGCGCCCGGCTCCAGCCAGATGCGCTGCATGTCGACGAGTAGCAGTGCCGTTTCGCCGGCACGGAAGGCTTCGTCTCGTTTGGGTAGGGCCTGGGTCATGCTTTGTCGTCCTGCTTTGCTGATTTGGGTCCCGGTGTCTTGCGGGGGCCGGGTGTCTTGCGCGCGCCGTTCTCTTGCGGTTCGCTGTCGAGCGTCACGGCATTGGCATGCCGCACCTTTTCGAGTCGCTCGATGCGGGCGCGGGCCTCGTCGCCCAGCGTCGAAACGATATGGGCGACCAACGCTTCCATCTGTGCGATCGCCGGCGCCAGCGTGTCGTAAGGTGAGGCGACTTCGAGCGGGCTGACGATGGTGACTTCGGCGAGATCTGATATCGGCGACAGCCATTGGTCGGTGAACAGGACGATGCGCACATCGAGCGCCGCCGCTTGTTTTGCATAGGCCATCACATCGAGTTGGTAGCGGCGGTAGTCGAAGACGACGAGCACGTCGCGCCGGCCGAGGTCGGCCAGCGTGTCGAAGATCTGCGGAGAGAGCACGCCGAGATCGCGAACCCCGGAGCGGAACTGCACGAGATAGCCGGCCAGCATGCCGGCGATGTGGCGGCTGAACCGGCCGCCAACCATCACGATCTCGCCCTTGGCCTCCATCAGCAAGCGGGCCGCCCGCTCGTAAGTCTGGACGGGTGTCGCGGCGGTGGCTTTCTGCAAGGCCGTGGTGACGCTATCGAGATAGGCCAGCACGGCGCTGTCGTTGGAACCGCTCTGCCGCTTGGCCTCCATCATCAGCAGCGGCGAGTGCAGTCTTGCCTCGACTTCGGCCAGAAGCCTCGCCTGGAAATCCGGAAACCCTTCATAGCCGAGCTTCATCACCAGCCGCACCACGGTTGGATCGCTGACGCCAGCGCGCCGGGCGAGCGATGAGGCGGTGCCGAGGCCGGAGGTCGGATAGTCCGTCAACAGCAGTCGAACGATCTTCTCCTCCGACGGCGTCAGCGCAAGATCCCCGCGCATCAGAACATCGCGTATCGCCATGGGCCTCCCCGGAATCCGTGTTCTCTTGTTTTGTCGAGTTTATTACAGAGATTTAAATATCGGTCAACAATGAAGAGATGTTGACATTGCGCGATCGCTGGCCCTACCTTGTCGAAAAGCAGCCAAGAGACTGTGGGGAACAGCCATGCGAAATGGAAGCGACGTCATCGTCGTCGGTGCCGGTATTGTCGGATCGAGCGCGGCCTATGATCTGGCCAAAGCCGGTGTGAAGGTCACGCTGGTCGAGCAGACCCATCCCGCCGGCGGCCCGTCGGGCAAATCGTCGGCGCTGCTGCACGCCTTCTACCTGATGCCGGAACTGTCGCAGCTATCCATCCGTGGCCGAGAGATCCTGGTGTCGCTGCCCGAAATCGCGGGCGAAGGATCCTTTGTCACCGAAATCGGCATGATGTGGGTCTGCGGCAACGACAACAAGGCGAGCTGGACGTCGGCAGCCGAACGCATCCGCGGCGAGGGCGCGCGCATCAAGACATTGTCGCCGCAGGCCTTTGCCGATGCCGCACCGGGCTTTGCCCTGGACAATGTCGCGCTGGCGCTGTGGGAACCCGAGTATGGCTATGCCGATGCCTTCGGCGCCACCAATGCTATTGCCCGTGCCGCCCGCGCCAGTGGTGCCAGGATCATGCAGAACACGTTGGTCGAGAGCCTCCAGCGGCAGGGCGACCGCATCACGGGTGTCATCTTGACCGATGGAACGATGCTGGAGGCCGATACCGTCGTCCTGGCCGCCGGGCCGTGGACGCGCCGGCTGCTGGCGACGGTCGGCCTCGATCTGCCGCTGCATGTCGAGCGCCATCCGATGGCCGTGCTCGACGCTGCCGGCAAGGCAAGGCAGGTCATGCCGTTCGCCTGGTGCGACGACATTTCCTGCAACTATGCGCGGCCAGACAATGACGGCGTCATCCTCGCCGGGACCTGGGCCGGCGGCGGCACCGGCCTGCGCCACGAACATGCAGGCCGTCCACGCTTCGTCGAAAATCCCGATGATTACATGGAAGGTGTCGAGGAGCAGGAATCGGTCGAGATCCTGGAGACCTTCGCCAGCCGCGTGCCGGCCATGGCCGAGCTTGGCATCCGGCCGGGCTATGCCGGTCTCTACGACATGAGCCCCGACGATCTGCCGGTCATCGGCGCCATGCCTGATGTCGAAGGGCTGGTCGTTTCGGCGGGGTCTTCCGGCCACGGCTTCAAGACCGGGCCGGCAGTCGGCGAGGCGGTGGCCAAGCTGGTCACCCAAGGCGCGCAACCGATCCTGGCCCCGTTTTCACCCGATCGCTTCAGGGCCGCGTGATGGCGTCGGTGACGACGAGCGAGAGCAAGAGTTCCGGCTTCATGCCGGCCGCGTTCCGCAACGCCACGGCCGATGCCCTGTGCATGGTCGCGGTGCTGTTGCTGGTGGCGCTTGCCGCCTTCATCTTCGGCGGCGCCGCCATGCAACGCGTCGTCACCTATGCCGCGATCATGCTGACGGCGGTGCTCGGCCTGCAGATATTCTCCGGCAACAGCGGCATCGTCTCGTTCGGCCAGGCGGCCTTTGTCGGCCTCGGCGCCTATGCGACAGGCATCCTCACCATGCCGACGGCACTGCAGCGAACGGCGCTGCGCGACCTGCCGCAATTCCTCGCCGGCCATCAACTCTCCTTCGTCGCAGCGCTGGCCATCGTCCTGGCTCTGGCGGTCGTCGTCGGCCTGCTGACCGGTGCGCCGCTGCTAAGGCTTTCCGGATCGAGCGCCTCGATCGCCACGCTGGCCATGCTGATCATCGTCTACACGCTGCTGGTCGCCGGGCGCGAGATCACCCGCGGCAGCCAGCCTTTCTACGGCGTGCCGCGTGAGGTCGGGCTGTGGACCGCTGCCGCAGTCGCTTCGGTGGCGCTGGTGGCGGCGAGGCTGTTTCGCGAAACCTCTTTCGGCCTTGCCAGCCGAGCCGCCGCCAATGACGAGCGTGGTGCGGCCGCCGTCGGCGTCGACCAACGCACGGCGCGTCTGGCCGCCTGGGTGGCGGGTGTCGTCGCCGCCATGGCTGCCGGCGCCATGATGGCGCAGTTTCTGGGTGCGTTTTCACCGCGCGATTTCTATTTCGACCTGGGCTTCACCATGCTTGCCATGCTGATCGTCGGCGGCATGACCTCGTCGCTCGGCGCTTTCGCCGGCGTCATCGTCACCATCGTTTTGGTCGAAGTGGTACGCCGCTTCGAAGGCGGCGGCGAAGTGCTCAGCCTGCATCTGCCTGTCCTGTTCGGCTTGACCCAGGGCGTGCTTGCCATCGCCATGATCCTGGTCATCTGGCGACGCCCGACCGGCCTGTTCGGCGAGCGTGAGCTGAACCTGCTGCGCCGGCCCGGACGTCAGGCCGTGACGGCTTCGGCGGCACCTCCGCAGCGTGTCGAGAGTGACCGGCTCTCCGCCGAGCGTCTGTCGCGCCGTTATGCCGGCGTCGTTGCTGTCGACGACGTCAGCCTGAGTTTCGAAACGGACAGCATCACCGGTATCATCGGCCCCAATGGCGCCGGCAAGACGACGCTGCTCAACATGCTGGCCGGTGATGTCAAGCCAAGTGCCGGTACCGTGTCGGTGGGTGGCGCGGTGCGGCAGGCTTCTGCCTTCCGCTTCGCGCGCTCCGGCGTTGCCCGCACCTTCCAGAACATCCGCGTCTTCCCGCACATGACGGTGCTGGAAAACGTCGTCGTCGCCGCACGCCAGGTAGAGCCTGATCTCGTCCATGCCGAGGCGGCGGCAATGGGTGAACTTGCGCGCATGGGGCTGGAGAGATTTGCCGATCAGCCGGCCGCCAGGCTTGCCTATGGCCAGCGACGCCGGTTGGAAGTGGCACGTGCGCTGGCGTTGAAGCCGCGCTTCCTGCTGCTGGACGAGCCGGCCGCCGGCATGAACGCCGTCGAGACCGCCGAACTGGTTTCCATCCTCTCGACAGTCCGCACCGAGCGCCGCATCGGCGTCGTCCTGATCGAGCACGACATGAGGCTGGTGATGAACCTGTGCGAACGCATTGTCGTCATCGATCATGGCCGCGTCATCGCCGACGGCACGCCGGGCGACGTTCAGAAGAACCCCGCCGTGATCGCCGCCTATCTCGGCAGCCGCACGGCGCTCGCCAAGACCGCAACGCCTGAAAACCAGACCGCATAGACCGCAACGACCAACGACAAAAATCCAGAAGGAGAACCGACATGCCAAGCCTCTATCGCCTCCATCGCGCCGCCTTCTGCGCTGCCGTGTTCGGCATCGCCACCATTTCGACGGCCAGCGCCGAGGAGATCATCATCGGTGCCGCGACCGCGCAGACAGGCGGTCTTGCCCCTTACGACCAGCCGGCACTTGCCGGCCTGCGCATGTCGCTCGACGAACTCAACGCCAAGGGCGGGTTCGGCGGCAAATACACCGTCAAGCTGCTGATCAAGGACACCCGCTCCGACACCGCGCAGACCGCCACGGTCGCGCAGGAGCTGATCGATGCCGGCGCCAAGATCATGATCACGCCGTGCGATGCCGATCCCTCGATTTCCGCCGGCCAGCTGACCCAGCCTCTCGGCATTCCGACCCTGACGCTGTGCGGCTC
>NZ_RZRW01000630.1:0-3139 GCF_003998745.1 Mesorhizobium sp. M7A.F.Ca.US.014.04.1.1
GAAGCGGGCGAAACCGCCGACGATCGCCTGGTCCTCACCGAAATTGCGGTCGCCGGCCAGCGGCGTGAAATCGGTGAACAGGCCCTTGATGTAGTCGACGCAATGCGGCCTGTCGGGATGGCGCGCCACCTGCACCTTCTGCCAAGGCGTCAGCGCCTTGTAGGCATCGCGCAATGCGTCGCGGGAGCGCTTCTCGAGACGGTTGATCTCGTCGCCGACATCGACCGCCTCGCCATTCTCGGCAAGCTTCTTCAGCTCGAGGATCTTGCCCTCGAGGTCCTGCACCGGCTTTTCGAAATCGAGGTAATTATACATGCGTGAGCGGACCGATACGTCGGAAGGCAGTGGCTGACGGAACCCTTGAATCCAAGGCTCCGGGCGGTGAAATGTCGTCCTCACATAGCGATATGAGGCCTAGTCGGCAAGCGGATGATGATCGTTGACCAGCCGCACCAGCCGCTCTTCCAGCACATGGGTGTAAATCTGTGTCGTCGATATGTCGGCATGGCCAAGCAATTGCTGCACGGCCCGCAGATCGGCGCCGTTCTGCAGGAGATGGCTGGCGAAAGCATGGCGCAGCACGTGCGGCGAGATCTTCGCCGAGGCAATGCCGGCCCTTGCCGCCAGCCCTTTCAGGTCACGCGCGAAGACCTGGCGCGAGAGATAGCCGCTGTCCGAGGCGGCCGGAAACAGGAACGGACTGTCGGCCAAGGCTGGCACCTTGGCGCGGGCGGCAAGCCAGGTCTTCATCGCCGCGCGTGCCTTGGCGGAGAGCGGCACCATGCGCTCCTTGTCGCCCTTGCCGCGCACCATGAAGAAGCGGTCGTCGCGTTGCGCCACCGTCACCGGCAAGCCGACCAGCTCGGAAACGCGCAGGCCGGTGGCGTAAAGCACCTCGACCAGCGCATGCAGGCGCAGTGATGCCAGGCTGTCCCCATCGCCCGACGAGACATCGCCGGCTTCAATTGCTGCACGGTCGATCAGCCGGCCGGTGTCGGCCTCGCTCATCGTCTTGGGCAGCGGGCGGCCCTTTTTCGGGCTGTCCAGCGTGCCGGTCGGGTCATCGCCGCGCAGGCCTTCGGCGTAGAGGAATTTGAAGAACTGGCGGATCGCCGACAGTTTGCGCGCCTGCGACGTGGCGGCAAAGCCGCGGGCGGCAATGTCGTCGAGATAGGCGCGGATATCGGCGGCGGCGGCACCGGCCAGCCCGCCATCGATCGCGCCGGAAGCGTCCTCGAGGTCGCGGCGGTAGGAGGAAAGCGTGTTTTCTGCCGCGCCCCGCTCGGCGCTCATCATTTCCAGAAAGGCTTCGATGCGGGCGGCGCTGTTCATTCAGCCTGTCTTGTCATTCAGCTTTTCTTGGGATTGAGCTTTTCCGGAGGGATGCGCACGCTCATTTCCCCCTTCTTTGGCTCGACGAACATCACCAGTGCGAACATCGTACCATAGGCAATGCCAGCCAGAATCGCCGTTACCACGACAAAGCGAAACAGTGTCGGCATCAATTTTCGCCCGTCTTCTTGTTCTGCGTTTCCAAACCCTGTCCCCTTATGGGACGCCAATCCGGCCAATTCAAGGAAGAAGCTGGGGCCTGTTAGCAACTTCTGATGCAGACCCTGCCAGTCCATATCGGGTTCAAGGCACTTGCCACGCTTGACGCAAACGGGCTTTTCATGTCGATACGCCGGCAAAGAGGGCCTTCGAAACATCCGATGAACGCGCTGCCAGCAAATCCTCCAGACGAGAACCACGCCGCGTTGCTCGGCAGGCTGGGCAGCCGTTCCGTCGTCTTCGTCGGACTGATGGGCGCCGGCAAGACGGCGATCGGCCGCAAGGTGGCGACGATGCTGGCGCTGCCCTTCATAGACAGCGACCAGGAGATCGAAAGCGTCTCGCGCATGACCGTTCCGGAACTGTTCGAGCGCTACGGCGAGACCGAATTCAGGGCGCTGGAGCAGCGCGTCATCCTGCGCGTACTGGAAAACGGGCCGCAGGTGCTGTCGACCGGCGGCGGCGCCTTCATGAATGCGCAGACGCGCGAGGCGATTGCAGCGCAGGGCGTCTCGGTGTGGCTGAAGGCCGAACTCGACCTTCTGATGGATCGCGTCGCCAAGAAACAGAACCGGCCGCTCCTGAAAAGCGCCGACCCGCGCGCCGTGCTGGAGCGGCTGATGGGCGAGCGCTATCCGGTCTACGCGACATCGGACGTCACAGTGCCGACCCGCGACGACCGCAAGGAAGTCATCGCGACCGAGGTGGTGGACGCGCTGTGCCGGCATTTCGGCATTGATCAGGCGGCTGCGACGGGCGAGGTGGAACAGTGAGCATCGAGGCACCCGTTGTCGTCGAAGTCGGCCTTGGCGACCGGACCTACGACATTCTGATCGGCTCGGGGTTGTTGGCCCGCGCGGGTGCCGAGATTGCGCGCCGGCTGCCGGGCACACGCGCCGCGGTCGTCACCGACGCCAATGTCGCGGCAGCGCATCTCGGTGCGCTGAAGGCAGGCCTCGAAACGGGTGGCATCCAGACCGCCATCATCACACTGCCGGCCGGCGAGAAGACCAAGAGTTTTGCCCATCTCGAAGAGGTGGTCGACGGTGTGCTGGCTGCGAAACTGGAGCGCGGCGACATCGTCATCGCCTTCGGCGGCGGTGTTATCGGCGACCTTGCCGGCTTTGCCGCCGGCATCGTGCGGCGCGGCATGAATTTCGTGCAGATTCCGACCTCGCTGCTGGCGCAGGTCGATTCCTCGGTCGGCGGCAAGACCGGCATCAACAGCCCACGCGGCAAGAACCTTGTCGGCGTCTTCCATCAGCCGAAACTGGTGTTGGCCGACACAGGGGTGCTCGACACGCTGCCGATCCGGGAATTCCGCGCCGGCTATGCCGAGCTCGCCAAATACGGGCTCATCGACCGGCCGGAATTTTTCGCCTGGCTGGAAAAGAATTGGGTCCAGGTTTTTGCCGGCGGGCCGGAGAGGGCGCAGGCGATTGCCGAAGCCTGCCGCGCCAAGGCCGACGTGGTTGCGCGTGACGAGTTCGAGACCGGCGACCGCGCGCTGCTCAATCTCGGCCACACATTCGGCCACGCGCTGGAAGCCGCCACCCAATATGACCGCACCCGCCGCGTCCATGGCGAA
>NZ_RZRW01000631.1:0-3129 GCF_003998745.1 Mesorhizobium sp. M7A.F.Ca.US.014.04.1.1
GTACATTTTCGTCCAGGGTGCTGATTGGCGCGGGTGACCCGCCGCACTGGCGGGTTTTTCATTTGCTGCTCCGTCAGCGCAGACGAAAGCTCCGAAGAAACCCGTTAGCCCTAGTTCGTTGCCCTGCCGTCGGCGCCGATCAACTTGCGGTGCAATGATTGTAAAGGGTTCGCGTCCTGGTCTAGGGAGGAGGCCAGGAGACCGAAACAGAATGCCAGTGACGCAAAACGTTGCTCCGGGCGCCCCGGGAATTCCGGCGCGCTGGACGTCAAGCGCCAAGAGCGGCGTCGGAACGTCGCTTTCGCCGGCCGGCCGGATCTGGTTCACGATCAGCCACGGCATGCTCAACGAAATCTACTATCCGCGCGTCGACAGTGCCTGCACCCGCGACCTCGGCCTCATCGTCACCGGCGCCGCCGGCTATTTCTCGGAAGAGAAGCGCGCTGCCACGCACAGCATCGAACCGTTCGAGGACGGCGTACCCGCCTACCGGCTGGTCAACACGGCGAACGACGGCGCCTGGCGGATCGAAAAGCGCATCCTCGCCGATCCGGCGCGCCCGGCGCTGCTGCAGGAAATCACCTTCACGGCGCTGAGGGGCGTCGCTGACGATTATCGCGTCTACGCGCTTCTGGCGCCGCATCTGGTCAATGCCGGCATGGGCAACACCGCCTGGGTCGGCGAGCACGAGGGAAAGCCCGTGCTGTTCGCCTCGGGGCGCGGCTCCTGCCTGGCGCTGGCCTCGTCGCTGCCCTGGCGGACCGGCTCGGCCGGCTATGTCGGTTTTTCCGACGGTTGGCAGCAACTGCACAACACAGGTGAGCTCGATGCTGCGTACCAGCGGGCCGAGGACGGCAATGTCGCGCTGACCGGCGAGATCGGCTTTTCCGCGGCCAGGACCAAGGCTTTGCTGGCGCTGGGATTTGGCGCGACGCCCGAGGAGGCCGCGGAACATGCTTTCGCCAGCCTGAAGCAGGGTTTTGAACCCGCGGCGAAATCCTACCTCCAGAACTGGCGCAACTGGCAAAAGGGCCTGCTGCCGCTCGACCGGCACGCGGTGCCCGGGATCAACTTCTATCGCGTCTCGACGGCGGTACTGGCGACGCACCGGTCGATCGCCACACCGGGCGCCGCGGTCGCCAGCCTGTCGATCCCGTGGGGCTTCGACAAGGGCGACGACGACCTCGGCGGCTACCATCTGGTCTGGCCGCGCGATCTGGTCGAGACGGCCGGCGGCTTTCTTGCTGCCGGCGACGCCGCCTCGGCGTTGCAAATCCTCGACTATCTCGGCTCCATCCAGCAGCCGGACGGCCACTGGCCGCAGAACGCCTGGCTCGACGGATCGGCCTATTGGCCCGGCATCCAGATGGACGAATGCGCCTTTCCGCTGCTGCTGGCCGAAGCTTTGCACCGCGCCGGCCATTTGCCGCACGCCAGGCTCGCAGTCTTTCTGCCGATGATCGAGCGCGCCGCCGGGTTCGTCGTGCGCAACGGGCCGGTCACCGGCGAGGACCGCTGGGAAGAGGATGCCGGCTACAGCCCGTTCACGCTCGCCGTCGAAATCGCCGCACTGCTTGCCGCAGCCGACCTGCTCGACGCCTGTGGCAAGCCGGACGGGGCG
The DNA here is from genome assembly GCF_003998745.1 of Mesorhizobium sp. M7A.F.Ca.US.014.04.1.1. Classification (NCBI taxonomy): domain Bacteria; kingdom Pseudomonadati; phylum Pseudomonadota; class Alphaproteobacteria; order Hyphomicrobiales; family Phyllobacteriaceae; genus Mesorhizobium; species Mesorhizobium sp. M7A.F.Ca.US.014.04.1.1. Next base: position 1,622 of record NZ_RZRW01000631.1, read on the forward strand.
ACCTATCTGCGCGAGACATCAGACGTCTGGAACGACCAGGTCGAGCGCTGGACCTACGTCACCGGCACGGCGATCTGCGGTCAAGTCGGCGTCGACGGCTACTATGTCCGCATCGCGCCGCCCGACAGCGCCTCGGCCGGTTCGCCGAAGGACGGCTATGTCCCGATCAAGAACCGGCCGCCCGGCGACACCGACCGGCCGGCCGAGCAAATCGTCAGTCCGGATGCGCTTGCACTTGTCCGCTTCGGTCTGCGGGCGGCCGACGACCCGCGCATGACAGACACGGTCAAGGTCATCGACGCGCAATTGCGCTGCGATCTGCCGCAAGGGCCGCTCTGGTACCGCTACAACGGCGACGGCTATGGCGAGCATGAAGATGGCGCACCTTTCGACGGCACCGGCCAGGGTCGCCCCTGGCCGCTGCTGGCCGGCGAACGCGCCCACTATGAGCTGGCGGCCGGGCGCAGGGAAAAGGCAGCCAGCCTGCTGGCAGCGCTGGAAGGCTCGGCCGGACCGGGCGGCCTGTTGCCGGAGCAGGTCTGGGACGGCGCCGATAGGCCGGAGCGCGAACTGCTGCACGGCCGCCCCTCGGGCAGCGCCATGCCGCTGGTCTGGGCGCATTCGGAGCATATCAAGCTGTTGCGCTCGCTGCGCGACGGCGCGGTCTTCGACATGCCCCCGCAAGGCGTCAAGCGCTATATCGAGGACAAGACCGTATCGCCGTTCAGAACATGGCGGTTCAACAACAAGATCCGCACGGTCCCGGCCGGCAAGACGCTGCGCTTCGAACTGTTGGCCCCGGCTACAGTCCATTGGAGCACCGACAACTGGGCGACCGCCCACGACAGCCAGACGGTAGAAAACGATTTCGGCATCCATCTTGCCGATCTGCCCGTCTCTGGCCTTCCCAAGGGAAGCACGCTGACCTTCACTTTTTTCTGGCCCGGGGCCGGCGATTGGGAGAATGTCGACTTCTCCGTCATCTCAGGCGACCAGGACAGCCAGCAGACCTTCCCTCGATAACCCCGCAAATCTCCTAGAAAACAGGGACGAAACCATGCAGATCGGAATGATGGGACTGGGCCGGATGGGCGCCAACATGGTCCGGCGCCTGATGCGCGACGGCCACGAATGCGTCGTCTACGACATCAACCCGGCCAGCGTCGCGGCCCTGGTGACCGACGGCGCGTCAGGGGCGGCCTCGATGGAAGAATTCATCGGCAAGCTGGCCAAGCCGCGCTGTGTGTGGCTGATGCTGCCGGCGGCGATCACCGGCAGGATCATCGACCAGGTGGCGGCCCTGATGGAGCCCGGCGACATCGTCATCGACGGCGGCAATTCCTATTATCACGACGCCGTCGACCAGGCCGCGAAACTGGCCGGCAAGGGCATCCATCTTGTCGATGTCGGCACCAGCGGCGGCGTCTGGGGCCTGGAGCGTGGCTACTGCCTGATGATCGGCGGTCCCGACGTGGCGGGTCCACCCCTCGATTCGGTTTTTGCCCCCC
>NZ_RZRW01000632.1:0-3127 GCF_003998745.1 Mesorhizobium sp. M7A.F.Ca.US.014.04.1.1
CGCGCCCGCCGCAGGCACCGGTGGCCCGCCCGAAGATCTCGGCCACCACCGGGTGCACGGCCATGCCCTTGCCGATATAGACCGCGTGGCCACGATGGGTGGTGGCGACCTTGTCGCCGGCCTCCAGCACGGCGGTCGCGGCGACGCCGACGGCTTCCTGGCCATCGCAGCGATGGATCGGACCGCGCGTGCGTCCTTCCTTGTGAAGCGCCCCAAGGCCCTCTTCGAGATGCCGCACCAGCAGCATCCGGCGATAGATTTCCAGATGTTGTTCGACGGAAGGAGTGTTTTTCACCGATATCCCCGAGTTCGTGCCGAAATTAAATACAAAAGTGTCGACACTTTGCAAGCGCTTCTGCAAGATAGGGCAAAACAAGTTTGTGAAAAGGGGATCGATCATGCGTTTGGAGGGCAAGGCGGCCATCGTCACCGGAGCCGGCGCCGGTATCGGCGCGGCCGTCACGGAACTGTTTGCGAAGGAGGGCGCGCGCGTTCTGGTCGTCGATCGCGACGGCGCGCGGGCCGGCGAGGTGGCCGGCAGGACCGGAGCGCTGGCCTGGGAGGCGGACGTCTCGGACGAAGTCTCCGTGGCGACGATGGTGCGCCGCGCGCAAGAGGCCTTCGGCCGGGTGGACATTCTGGTCAACAATGCCGGTTACGGCATACGCGGTTCGGTTGTCACCACCGCGGCGGCGGATTGGGACGCGCTCATGGCCGTGAACCTCAAGGGCGTCTTTCTCTGCTCCAAATATGTCATTCCCGTCATGGCCGCGGGCGGCGGCGGGGTGATCGTGAACACCGCTTCCAACGTGGCCCATGTCGGACTTGCCGATCGGGCGGCCTATGTCGCCTCCAAGGGCGGCGTCGCGGCGCTGACGCGTGCCATGGCGCTTGACCATGTTGCGGACAAGATCCGCGTCAACGCCGTGGCACCGGGTGTGACCTGGTCGAGCTATTTCGAAACCATGCTGGAAACCCATCCCGATCCTCAGGGGTTTGTCGCGGCATTGAACGCGCGCTCACCGATGAATCGCGTCGCGCAGCCGGTTGAAATCGCAAATGCAATCCTGTGGCTCGCCAGTGACGAATCCTCTTTCGCCACCGGCTCGATCCTGACGGTCGACGGCGGCATGACCGCCTGGTAAGGCACGCCCCTGTCGTTGCGTAAGACGAAGCCTGCCCGTTTCAGGCAACGGGCCGGATGGAACGCAGGGCACGCAGCATCTCGTCGAGGTCGGCGCAGGGCAGGCAGCCTAGGTCTGCTATATCCTTGGTCACGTCGACCGGCAGGCCCGAATTGGACTCCTTGGGCACTTCGTTCAATCGTCCGCCGATGAGCACCGGCAAGGCAAGTCCGCGTGCCGCCATCGCTGCTTTCACCGCCTGTGCATAACGCAGCGCCACGCCATTGTAAGTGCTGACGGCGATCGCATCGGCCCCGGTTTCGGCGGCGCGGGCGACGAGTGTTTCCGGGTCGACGGCCACACCGGCATCGGCGATGACGATGCCCAGGCCTTCAAGCGCCTGTTCGACGAGATATTTTCCGTGCTCATGCACGTCGGTCGTGCCGATGCAGACGGTCAGGGGTCTAGGGCTTTCCAGCGGCTTTTGCGTCGCGACCCAGGCGACGGCCTTGTGGTTGAGCTCGCGCGCCCATTCGGCATGGATCAGCGGCGTGCGTCCGCGGATGCCGTCCGCGCCCGGGCCGAACAGCGCCTCCATGCGCTTCGGCCCCATGCGGCGGATGGCGAACATCAGCGCGGCCGGGTCTTCGGTATCCACCCCGCGCTCGGCCAGCCCTTTCATGACGGCACCGGCAAAGCGACGCCCGCCTTCGACCAGCACATCGGCCATCGCCTCCACCCTGGCCCAGTCGAAGACGGGGTCGTAGAAGGGGGCGTGCAGCGTGAGCCGGTGCGCGAAGGTTTGTGCGTCGATGATCTCGTCGACATCGGGAATGCGCTGGTTCTCGGTTACCGGTACCGGATTGATCGCATGGCCGGAGGGCCATCGCCCGACAGCCAGTATGTCGGCCAGGAGATAACTCGCCAGGGTTGCGTAATTGCCTGCCGGGGTCGACTGGTAGGAAACGGTGTTGCCGAAGATCATGGTGCCCGGCGTATCGCTGACCCGCACCAGCGCGGCATGGAAGGCAGCGCGCGACAGTGGATCGCTGAAGTGGTGGCCGTAGCAATGGCCGAGCCGCGCGCCGATCAGATCCTCGACGATGTGCTTTTCGACCAGCACCATGCCGAGCGCGCAGGCCATGTCGATGAACAGCCCGGCGAAGCCGTCGTCGAGATTGGAATGGACAAGGATTTCGGCATCCTGCGCGGCAATCAGGCCGAGGGCGGTGACGGTCGCTTCGGTGGTCGCGACATCATCGTCCCAGTAGGGCAGCCGGAAGGTGAAATACTGCCCCAGATTGCCGATGGCCGTTGCACCGGCGGCGATGGCGGCGCGGGTGTTTTCCACCGCGCCCGGCAGGCCGAGCATGAAGTCGCCGAAATGCGCGGCAGCGGGCGCGGCGTTGGTGATGCGGGCGAAATCCTCGGGGCCGGTGAGCACGATGCCGGTGCCGCGCGCGGCCTTTGCACGCATGGCTTGGGGATAACCCATCGACCAGTCGAGGGTGATGCCGAAACGGTCGACCGTTACCCCTGCCTTGCGGCATTGCTCATGCACCTCGCCGATCGCGGCCACGGTGCGGTCGACGCTTCTGAAGCCGATATGGGCGTGCTGCATGACTCGCTTTTCGGCCGCTGCCTTGCGCTTCCATGCGGCTTCGGACGGCATCCCAGTCTCGGTCAGGAAGCGGCAGCTGCCGAGGCGCCAGTCGCGCGCCATGACGCGTCCTTCGGCGAGGAGCTCGGCGCCAGGCTTGAGGCGCGGGTCGAGGAGGGCGGGGCTGAGGTCAGCGATCATGATGCTTTGCGATCAAGGTGAGCTTCGACAATGAAACGGCGAATGATGGCGGCAAGACCTTCGGGGTCGGCGAGGGGGTGAAAATGCGCACCGGGAACTGAAACAAACCGGGCATCCGGTATTGCCGCAGCGATCGCCTCCGAAAGGGCTGGCGGTGTCAGGATATCGCCGGTGGCCGCAATCACTTGAAACGGGGGGTCGA
>NZ_RZRW01000633.1:0-3104 GCF_003998745.1 Mesorhizobium sp. M7A.F.Ca.US.014.04.1.1
CCGCAACGCCTTAGACTGCGCCCTATGGGATCTGGAGGCGAAGCTCAGCGGAACATCGGTGGCGGTTGCGATAGGTGCTGTTCCCTTGCAGGCGCTCGAAACCGCCTACACGCTGTCGCTGGGCGAGCCGGAGGCGATGGCGGCGCAGGCCCGCGCCAATGCGGCGCGGCCGCTGCTCAAGGTCAAGATCGGCGGCGACAACGACATTGCCCGCATCCGGGCGGTCAGGCAGGCAGCGCCAGACAGCCGCATCATCCTCGACGCCAATGAGGGCTGGAGCGACGACAACATCGTTGCGAACCTCGCCTTTGCCGCCGAACAAAGCATCGCGCTGATCGAACAGCCGCTGCCGGCCGGTCATGACGAGATCCTGCGCCATATCGCCCATCCGGTGCCGATCTGCGCCGATGAAAGCGTGCACGAGGCTAAGAATCTCGAAGCGCTTGTCGGTCTTTACGATGCCGTCAACATCAAGCTCGACAAGTCGGGGGGCCTGACGGCGGCACTGGTGCTGCGCGATCGCGCCCGCGAACTCGGTTTCGGCGTGATGGTCGGCTGCATGGTCGGCACCTCATTGGCGATGGCGCCAGCGGTGCTGCTTGCCCAGCATGCCGATTTCGTCGACCTCGACGGTCCGCTGCTGCTTGCCCGCGACCGGGTACCGGGCCTTGTCTACCAGGGATCGCTGGTGTCACCGCCCGATACGGCGCTCTGGAGCTGAGCGCGCAGCAAGGCCGATCAGCGCCAGTCCGATCAACGCAATCGGGATCATGGCAAAGAAGCCGTCGACACCGAGACGGTCGTAGAGCGGGCCGGACGCCAGCGTCACCACCGCCATGAAGAAGCCGTTGGAGAAATAGGCAATGCCTTGCGCGGCACCTGTCCGCTCCTCGGAGATCGTTTCGCCGATCATCTTCTGCAGCCCGATCAGCCCCAGCGCCACCGAGACCGAGTGCAGCGACTGGACAGCGAAGAAGCCGGGAATGCCGAGGCCGAGCGGCCAGACCAGCGGAAAGGCGATCCAGCGCACGATGGAGCCGATTCCGGCCATCACCATGACCGACACGACGGAGAACCGGCCGAAAAAGCGGGTGAACATCATGAACATGCAGACTTCCGACACCACGCCCCAAGCCCATAAGAGACCGACTACCGAATCGCCGAGGCCGATCGACTTCCAGTAGATGGAGACGAAACCGTAGAGGAATGCGTGGCTGGCGGTGATGACGCCGACGCCCGTGGAAAAATACAGGAAATACGGGTTGAGAAGCTTCGGCGCTGAATGCTGGATGTCGGTGGCCGACAGCGGCGAGGCGCGCCGCGGACGGCCAAGGCGCGGCGCCAGCAGGCCGGCGGCAAGGGCGGCGGCAAACGCCACCAGAATGATAACCGGAACGGCTTGTGAACCGGTTACCGACAGAATGAAGCCGCCGGCGATATTGGCGAACAAATAGGAAATCGAGCCCCATTTGCGCATGCTTGTGTAGTTCGAACCGAAGCGGCGGACACCCGAAAGAGCCAGCGAATCGGCGATCGGCGAATGCGGCGTCCAGACGATGGTCAGCGTCAGCGAGACCGCCAGCACCATCGCATAGGTGGGTGTCAGGAAATAACCTGCCGACAAAAGCAGCGACGCAGCCATCAGCGCGACATAGACATCGGCGCGGTCCCTGGCACGGTCGGCCAGCGCGGTCAGCAGCGGCGTCGTCACCACGCGCAGGAACATCGGCGCCGCCAGAATGACCGCGATCTGCTCGGCATGAAAACCCTTGGCCTGCAGCCACAACGGAAAATACGGCAAATGCGTTCCGAGCGGCACGAAAAGCGTCGCGAACATCAGGCTCATGCGCAGTTCGAAATGGCGCGGCTTGACGAGTTGTTCGGGCGAGAGCTGCGGCAGGGACATGAATCGATCCAATCGCGCTGTATTCGGCCGGAGGGCAACGCGTATCGATCCCTTAACATGGACGAAAACCGGACGAAACCGGTTGGACTAATTGATTGATTCCGAAGCCGAAAGGACTTCGGACTAGGCCGCCTGCCCTACCCGGTCCTCGATGAGCAGCGGGATAAAGGGCTCGTCCGGCACCTCGGGCAGCACCTGCGCCCAAGTCAGGATTTCCATGCGGCCGTCAAAATGCTCGACCACAGCCGTACAACTTTCCACCCAGTCGCCGGTGTTGATGTACTGGACATCGCCAAAATTTTCGATGACGGCATGATGGATGTGGCCGCAGATGACGCCATCGACATGCGAACGGCGCGCCTCGTCGGCAAGCATGGTCTGGAACGAGCCGATGAAGTTCACCGCCTTCTTGACGTTGTGCTTGGCCCAAGACGAAAAGGACCAATAAGGCAGGCCGAGCAGCTGGCGCAGCCGCGTCACCACGCGGTTGACCAGCATGGCCGCGTCATAGGCGTGGTCACCGAGATAGGCGAGCCAGCGCGCATTGTGGACCACGGTGTCGAACTGGTCGCCATGGATGACGAGCAGCCGCTTGCCGTCGGCGGTCTCGTGGATGGCGCGATCGGCAACGACGATGCCGCCGAAATGCACGCCCTGGAACTGGCGGGCGAACTCGTCATGGTTGCCGGCGATGTAGGTGATGTTGGCGCCCTTGCGCGCTTTGCGCAGCAGTTTCTGCACGACGTCGTTGTGGCTTTGCGGCCAATGCCAGCTCCGTCGCAGCCGCCAGCCATCAACGATGTCACCCACCAGATAGATGATATCGGCATCGTGATATCGAAGGAAATCGATCAGGAACTCGGCCTTGGCCGCCTTCGAGCCCAGATGGACGTCGGAAATGAACATGCTGCGGAAAGTGCGGGGCTCTTGGCCGGACATCGCGATTTCACCGTTGCTTTCGCGAGCCTATGCCCCGATTCATGCAACAATCGTATGACGGTTGCGATTGGTCCAGCCGAAGGACTAGCTTGCCGGCCAAATCACAGGAGAAATCGTCATGGATCTTGGTATCCGCGGAAAGAAGGCCATCGTCTGCGCTTCGAGCAAGGGACTTGGGCGCGGTTGCGCCGTGGCGCTGGCGGAAGCCGGCTGCGACGTCGTCGTCAACGGACGCAATGCCGAGCTGGTGGCGAAAACC
>NZ_RZRW01000634.1:0-3098 GCF_003998745.1 Mesorhizobium sp. M7A.F.Ca.US.014.04.1.1
TTGCATTTGTGGATCGAGCCTCCCACGCCGGCGCCGAGCTCCGCCGCGATGTCAGCCTCGGTGCCGGCACAAAGCGGATGGCCCCAGCCCGAGGCGCTTTTGCCGCCGGGATCGACATCGTAGACGATGGCGTCCTTGCGATTGGGATTGACCCCGGCGGGAACCTTGTCGAGGCCAAGCGCCGCGCGAACACGCCAGGCGACATTGTGATCGGCGCATGAGGAATCTCCTGAGACCCCGAGGCCTCCGACGATGCTCTTGCCGTCATAGAGGGCAAGCCCGCCGCCAAACACGACGACGCCTCCGATTGGCTTGCCGACGAGAGGATCGCTGGCACTTCCAAACGTTTTGGGATCGCCCGCATAGGCTGCGGCCTGGTTGACCGGGTTGGTCTCCTGCAAGCCGAAAAGCGGCCCGCCCGGCTGCGTCCCCGCGTAGAGATTGGCCGTCGATAGGGCCATTTGCGCCAGGCTGAGCCCATTGGCTGTATTGGCCTTCTCCGCCGCGACGAGGCGACTGCCTGGCCATTGCGAATCGGCGGTGGGACCGCTGAAAGCGATCGCGCACACCGCGCCGTCGCGAGCAACGACAGCGGCCCATTCGTTGGTCTCAAAGCCTCCGTTGGCAGGTCCGCCGCTTGCTTTCACATTGGCCTTGAGTGCGGCGAGCAGCTTATCGTGGTCGGCCGGGCAGGGCGCCTGTGCCATGGCTGGGCCCTGTGGGAACAGGCCACTCGTCAACAACACCAGAGCAAAGGCTGATAGCAAACGCCGACAGCGATACATTGTCCTGCCCATTCGTTCGAGCATCAAAGAACCCCGGAGCATTCTGGCAGCCTGGAAAATGCGAAAATGAGTCCGTTGTCCAATGCCGTCGCTATTTAACTTGGGCGATGCAGCTATGTTCCTGCTTTTGCAAAAAATTGCGCAGCCGCGTGCGCCGATGCAAGGTTGCCGTCTGTCCGTGTCGCTGGCGCAATATCCGCGGCCGAGATCGTGTTACCATTGTGCCGGCACCTATGAACGCTGCGCCAGCATCGCCAAGGCACCTGCAGGCCTGTAGGCCTCTGGCAATGGGAGAAAACCTGCATGTCTTGAGGACTCGGGCACGCCTTTGCTTGGTCGAGGCTCGCCTACATCCAACCAGACGCCTCCAACTGCGGCGGTGTCACGGGCTGGCTGCGGGTGGCAGCACTTTCACGCAAGGCCAGGATTCCCATCTGGAGTCACGGAATGCAGGAACTTCCTGTCAGCCTGGTTCACATTTGCGCCTTTGCCCGCAGCGTCAGCCGATGGAACATGATGCCGGTCGCCGCCGTTGGAAGAGCTTGGAGGCGGCCGCATGCACCTTGTCCAGATCCTGCTTCCTCGTTCCGACAACGCGGGTGAGCCCTTCGCCAAGGAAGACTTCGATCGTGTGAAGGACGAACTCGCCAATACGTTCAAAGGTGTCACCGCGTATTTTCGGACGCCCGCGGAAGGGGTATGGAGGGAGGGAAAAGAGTCCGACATGGACGAGATTGTCATCTTCGAGGTGATGACGGAAGAAGTCGATCTGCCCGATTGGCGAAGGCGCCGAGCGGAGTTGGAGCGCCGTTTCCGGCAGGACGAGATCATCATCCGCTACCTACCGATAGCATTGGTCTAAAGGTCCAGGCGCCTCCGGGATTGGGTTTTGCCGCCCTCCTTCCCGAGCTGAACTGCATTCGAAATCTGGAATGGCCTATTAGAGGTTTAATTACGATCCTTTGGACCTGCGTAATTCATTCAGTGGGTCTTCTGTAGGGCATAATATTGCGCATCGGTCGAATTAGAGAGGAAGGAAATATAACATACGTTCCATCAACCATTTAGACCGTTTGTCGATGTTTGTACTGATGACACTGTTATTTTACTGGTTGCAAGCCTTGCGAGTCGACCTGACGGGGTCAGTCTGGACAGGACCGAACCGCCTGCTTCAAAGGGTTGACCGGAAATGGGCGCATTGTTGGCTGTCCAGTGACTACGCTCCTACGGCGTCGGTCATTTTTCTTTTGCTGCCGCCGATCGGTTCTGGCCGGTCGGCGCCGTTGTCTTCGCGTCTTTCGAATGCGCTGCTATTGCAGGACCCGCGCCAGTCGACTTGCGCATATCGCCGTTGCCAGCGGGGCCGGGCTTCTTGCCGAGTAGTCTTGAAACGAGCGTACCTAGATATCCCATTGATACCTCCCGTGAGATTCGCGTAGCGATGGGCCAGTCTTCGCCTGGTGGGGCTACTACACGTTTTCGGCAGCCATGTTGACAGCCGGTTCAGCGAGTTGTGTCAGCGCCTCGTCGGTCGCCTTTTCCTCTCCAAGGGTTAAATTGAGGAGCGAAACAGCTTCATCCAGCCCCAGTTCGGAGGCCCAGGTCTTCAGTGTGCCATAGCGTGAGATTTCGTAGTGCTCCACAGCCTGGGCCGCAGCCAGCAGGCCAGCGTCCAGGGCAGGTGTGCCCTTATATTCCTCCATGATCTCGGCACCTTCATCGGTGATGCCCACAATAGCCGCACACGTCTTTCCCTGCGGCTTCTTGCCGATCACTTCGAAAACCTGTTCGAGCCGGGCAACGTGTTCTTTCGTTTCCTCGCGGTGCTTTTCGAACGCCGCCTTCAAATCTGGGCTTTGAGCGGCCTTTGCCATTTTCGGCAGCGTCGCAACGATCTTCTTTTCGGCGAAATAGATGTCCTTCAACGTGTCGTGGAAAAGTTCGTTCAGGCCCTTCGGTGATGCCTTCTTAGTGGGTGCCATCCTGTGTTCTCCCGTTCGCGCTCAAAAGCGAGGCGGAATAGCAACTCGATGCGGGGCAACTGGTTCCGGAGGGTGTTCTCTGATTGCAGTGAAATTGAACGCGACCAATTTATTGCGGAGCCTTGACGCTCAAGATCTGTCTCCCAGCACCCGCCGCCCGACGCTCAGGTAGTCCTAGCTGCAACGGTGGAAGCATCGGCACGGGTGATCGACAAGCTTCCGTGAGTCCATAATCGTCATAGATCAGACGCTTCCGACTACTCACGACGGTAGCTTGCGAAGGGTCTTCCGCATTTGCACATGTTAACCGGCCATCATTCAATGTCTCATG
>NZ_RZRW01000635.1:0-3097 GCF_003998745.1 Mesorhizobium sp. M7A.F.Ca.US.014.04.1.1
AAGCAAGGCCGCGCGACAGCGCAAACCCATTCACTTTGCCTGAAGGCTTGTCACTTTCTTCCTCGCTCTTGCAAAAATGCGAAAGAAAATTACATGCGGTTTTCGCATGGCTGCCAAGCCTTGGTCGGCGCGCAATATTTGGTGCTCCGGGCTTGACGGTCCGCGGTCTTACGGGTAGAAGCCGCCCAGTCAGAACCGATGTGAGGCTCTCCCTTCCGAAGCGACACGCTTTGGAGTTTGCCTCAAACAGGGTTCGTTTTACGAGCGAAAAGACATTTCCGGCGTGCACGAAGCGGCTTCCGCTTCCTCTGCCTTTTGTTCGGGCAAGACCGCGAGGCGCGGTTTATGGCCCGAATTTGCGTATGGAAATGACGCTTTGAGCGGCCCTGACCGGGCGAGACACGGAATTGAGAGACAAGAGGGTTTAATGCCTACCGTCAACCAGCTGATCCGCAAGCCGCGCATTGCGCCGGTGAAGCGCAACAAGGTCCCGGCCATGCAGCAGAACCCGCAGAAGCGGGGCGTCTGCACGCGCGTCTATACAACGACGCCGAAGAAGCCGAACTCGGCGCTGCGCAAGGTGGCCAAGATCCGCCTGACCAATGGTTTTGAAGTGATCGGGTACATCCCCGGCGAAGGCCACAACCTTCAGGAGCACTCCGTGGTGATGATCCGCGGCGGCCGCGTCAAGGATCTTCCGGGCGTTCGCTACCACATCATCCGCGGCGTGCTCGACACGCAGGGTGTGAAGAACCGCAAGCAGCGCCGTTCGAAGTACGGCGCCAAGCGTCCGAAGTAAGATTTTCCGGCCTTGGCGCTCCTTGAGTGCGTCGGGCTATGAGATTGAGAGACAAAAGCCATGTCGCGTCGTCACAGTGCAGAAAAGCGTGAGATCAATCCGGACCCGAAGTTCGGCGATCTGATCGTCACCAAGTTCATGAACGCCGTCATGTATGACGGCAAGAAGTCGGTCGCCGAGACCATCGTCTACGGCGCGCTCGACCAGGTTCAGTCGAAGACCAAGCAGGAGCCGGTCACCGTCTTCCATCAGGCGCTCGACAATGTCGCGCCGCATGTGGAAGTGCGTTCGCGTCGTGTCGGCGGCGCCACCTACCAGGTTCCGGTCGACGTGCGCCCCGAGCGCCGCCAGGCATTGGCCATTCGCTGGCTGATTGCTGCGGCCCGCAACCGCAACGAGACCACGATGGTCGACCGCCTCTCCGGCGAGCTGATGGACGCGGCCAACAACCGCGGCACCGCTGTCAAGAAGCGTGAAGACACCCACAAGATGGCTGAAGCCAACCGCGCTTTCGCGCACTACCGCTGGTAAAGCGCGAACGAGACTGAGAGGCAGCTACGATGGCCCGCGAATACAAAATCGAAGACTACCGCAATTTCGGTATCATGGCGCATATTGACGCCGGCAAGACGACGACCACCGAGCGCGTCCTCTACTACACGGGCAAGTCGCACAAGATCGGCGAAGTCCACGACGGCGCTGCCACCATGGATTGGATGGAGCAGGAGCAGGAGCGCGGCATCACCATCACGTCCGCCGCGACCACGACCTTCTGGAAGGCTCGTGACGGCAAGATGCACCGCTTCAACATCATCGACACCCCCGGCCACGTCGACTTCACCATCGAGGTCGAGCGTTCGCTGCGCGTGCTCGACGGCGCCATCGCGCTGCTCGATGCCAATGCCGGTGTTGAGCCGCAGACCGAGACTGTCTGGCGCCAGGCCGACAAATATCGCGTTCCGCGCATGATCTTCTGCAACAAGATGGACAAGATCGGCGCCGACTTCTATCGCTCGGTCGAGATGATCGGCTCGCGCCTCGGTGCGCATGCTGTTGTCATGCAGCTGCCGATTGGCGCCGAGACCGAGTTCAAGGGCGTTGTCGACCTCGTCGAGATGAACGCGCTGGTCTGGCGCGACGAGACGCTGGGCGCTGCCTGGGACATCGTCGAGATCCCGGACGACCTCAAGGCTCGTGCCGAAGAATACCGCGAGAAGATGATCGAGGCTGCCGTCGAAATGGACGAGACGGCGCTTGAGAATTACCTCGAAGGCAAGATGCCGTCGAATGACGAGATTCGCGCGCTGATCCGCAAGGGCACCATCGCGGTCAAGTTCTACCCGATGTTCTGTGGCTCGGCCTTCAAGAACAAGGGCGTGCAGCCGCTGCTCGACGCCGTTGTCGAATATCTGCCGTCGCCGGCCGATGTTCCCGCCATCAAGGGCGTCGATGCCAAGACCGACGCCGAGATCGAGCGTCATGCCGACGACAACGAGCCGCTGTCGATGCTCGCCTTCAAGATCATGAACGACCCGTTCGTCGGTTCGCTGACCTTTGCGCGCATCTATTCGGGCAGGCTCACCAAGGGCATCTCGGTCGACAACACCGTGAAGGGCAAGAAAGAGCGCATCGGCCGCATGCTGCAGATGCATGCGAACTCGCGCGCCGACGTCGAAGAGGCTTTTGCCGGCGATATCGTTGCTCTTGCCGGTCTCAAGGACACGACCACCGGCGACACGCTGAGCGATCCGCTGCATCCGGTCATCCTCGAGCGCATGGAATTCCCCGATCCGGTCATCCAGATCGCCATCGAGCCGAAGACCAAGAACGACCAGGAAAAGATGGGCCTCGCCCTTCATCGCCTGGCCGCCGAGGATCCGTCCTTCCGCGTCAAGACCGACGAGGAAAGCGGCCAGACAATCATTTCCGGCATGGGCGAACTCCACCTCGACATCATCGTCGACCGCATGCGTCGCGAGTTCAAGGTCGAGGCCAATGTCGGCGCACCGCAGGTGGCCTATCGCGAGACGATCACCCGCAAGCACGAGCAGGACTACACGCACAAGAAGCAGACCGGCGGTACCGGTCAGTTCGCTCGCGTCAAGATCCTGTTCGAGCCGAACCCCGATAGCAGCGAGTTCGAGTTCGATACCAAGATCGTCGGCGGCGCCGTGCCGAAGGAATACATCCCTGGTGTCGAAAAGGGCATCAACAGCGTCATGACCTCGGGTCCGTTCGCGGGCTTCCCGATGATCGGCGTCAAGGCGACCCTCATCGACGGCGCTTACCACGATGTCG
>NZ_RZRW01000636.1:0-3094 GCF_003998745.1 Mesorhizobium sp. M7A.F.Ca.US.014.04.1.1
CCGCGGAGGTGGACTGGACTTCCAGGGCCGCCGGTTCTTGAGGCGCTTCAGGTCCGGACGCAGCTGGTCGCGGCGCCTGTTCCCCTCCGTCCTCGCCGGCGTTGAAGTACCAATGGTCGTGTTGCGCCGGTGTGGGCTCTGCTGCCGCCTGATCGCTGTTGGCAGCCGTCGGCGCCTGCCCGATCACGTCGGTGATCGCATGCGGCTGCGATGCGGCGACGTCCTCGGTCGGCAGTGCGGCGCCTGGTTCCTCGGTCGGCGTCTCGCCACCCTGTTCCGGCTGCGAAGCCGCATCGCCAGCTGGTGCCGCCTCGGCAATGGTTTGCGTGAGGTGTTCGCCCGCAGGGGCTGTGTCGTCGAGCTGGTCCTCGTCGATCACCACCAGCAGATGCCGCTCCTCGGTCAATCTTGCCAGCCCCGCCGGGTAGGAGGCCGTGCCGCCCGGGACAAGGCGCTTGACGATGCGGTCGCTCTCGGCTGCGACGTCGGCAACCAGTGCTGCCAGCGTCTCCGGCAGGATGCCCAGTGCCGAAAATCCTTCCGAGGCCGCCTCAACGTTGCCCCTGGCATCGACAAAGGCGATGAAATGACCATCCTCGGTGAAGCCGCTAATGGCGCGCGCGGCGATTTCGCCGGCACTGCGTGACCCTGTCTGAGCCGCCGGCACTGCCAGCATGATCGCCTTCTCGGCGTCCGGCATGGTCACCGCACTGGCCAGGAAGCCGACGGCGCGGCTGGTCATGCCGGTCGCCAGCCGCACCATGATGGCGCGGTCGCTGCCAATCTCGGGAAATCCGCTGGTCGCCATGATCTGGCGCCTGGCGATCACGGGCAACTGCGCCGAGGCGCCTATGATCGCCTCGATGTCGGGATAACCGAACATCGCGGCTCCTGGCCCATTGGCCCAGATCACCTGCTCCAGATCCGCCGACAGGATCGCGATCGCGTCGCCTGCGGCAAAGCGCTGGCGGACCGCGTCGAGCACGGCGACATCAAGGAAGGAATATTCGGACGGCATGCGCTTGGCGGACCTCACGGAGCGGCGATTTTGCAGTTAACGCTTTGTTAATAAAAGCCGGAGGCGCGAAGGTCCACAAGCCAGAACGTGCAAAGGCTGGAATCTGGGCTCTTGGTTAACGGCCCAAAAGAAATTTATGGTGCACTGCAACAAAGATATTGCAATGCACAAAATTTGCCTTTATATTGCCATCATACATGAACGAGACGGCTTTCTGTCAAAGCCGCTGCCGCTGAAAAGGATGGAAAATGTCCAGGACCAAGACCGCCGAGACGATCGAAAACGTTGAATTCCCGAGCTTCGACGCTTCCAAGGCCACTGACCAGATTCGCGCTTTCGCCGAAAAGGGCGTTGAGCAGTCGAAAGAGGCTTATGCCAAGCTGAAGACCGGCGCCGAGGAGACCCAGAAGGCTCTGGAGTCGACCTACGAGACCGCCAAGACCGTTTCCAACGACCTGTCGCTCAAGACCATCTCCGCTTTGCGTGCCAATGCCGAGGCCGGTTTTTCCCACCTCGAAGCCCTGATCGGCGCCAAGTCGCTGTCGGAAGTCGTCGAGCTGCAGACCGCCTTCCTGCGCAAGCGCGTCGAATCGACCGTCGAGCAGGCCAAGGACTTCCAGGCCGTTGCCTCCAAGGCCGCCGAGGACGTCTCCAAGCCGATCAAGACCGCCTTCGAGAAGGCGATGAAGGAAATCAAGGTTGCCTAACATTTGCGCATGATCTGAAGATGCAACAAAAGGTCGCATTTTCTTAAAAACGATCAGGTGTATGATGGCAGCCATCAAGGAATACCCGGTGAGTGGAACCTCCTCCCTCTGCTCCCCGGGGTGACCAGCCAGCACCTCCTCCCGCTGGCTCGTAACAGGAAAAGGCCGGCACCTCCTCCCGCCGGCCTTTTTCTTTGTCCGTCGCCTGGTCCTTGCCTGCGCCTTCTTGCCGGGCGAATGCCGCGCCGATGTGGGGAAGTGACCTTTGCTTTCCAAAAGCCTTGAATTAGAATCCATAAGCCCGTAAGGACGCATCGCCGAACGACAGAGCGGCGGATGAGTTTCTGTTTCGATCCGCTCAGGCAACGTGCCGTTGTAGCTCAGATGGTTAGAGCGCCGGATTGTGGATCCGGAGGTCGCTGGTTCGATCCCAGCCAACGGTACCATAAATAGAGACATAATTTCAAAGACTTAAAGGCTTCTGGTTAGCTAGGCTGGCTTGGGTGTCGGTGCGTCTTATGGACGTGTACCATTCTGGTGCCATAGGGAGGCCGTCCAGCTATGACGGTCGACAAAATGGCGGTCAGCCGGGAGCGAACCCTGCCAATGACGTCAGCCGTCGTTTCGCCTGAGATCTTTGCGCAGCCAAAAAAGCCGTCGTCCACACGGAACCTTTGCTTGCGGAAACCGCAGGCCAAGTTGCTACCCTCTCGCCGGGAGCGGCATTGCTGGCCTGGTGGTGCGCCGATCTGGTTCCGACGCAAAAGCTGCGTTGGCCGCGGCCGGTGCCCTAATTCCCTTCTTGGCCAAGGCAGATACTCCAGCGTTCAGTTGGGCTCCAGTGCGTACCGCCTCATTTTCAGCAGCCCTGTATGAGGCGATCTCGAATCATCTCTGCAATCGGGATCGCCGAGGTGGCGGCGGGGGAAGGCGCGTTGCAGACGTGCAGCATGCGGTCCGTTTGTGCGAACAGGAAATCATGGATGAGGGCACCGTCCTTGCGCACGGCTTGCGCGCGGATGCCTGCTTCGTGCGGGAGCAGGTCGGCGAGCTTGAGGCTCGGACAGTATTTCCGGCACTCCTTCAGATAGCCTGGCTTCCAGAGCGAGTTGCGGAGTTCCGTTACCGCAGATCCGCGGTTGGCGAACACGGTTTTCCAGAAGCCGGGAAACAGCGCGTAGTCGGCCATGTCCGAAACATTGAACGAAAGCCGTGGATAGCCTTCGCGGGCAAAACCGATAACGGCATTCGGCCCGACCGTGACGCTGCCGTCGATCATCCGCGTCAGGTGCACGCCAAGGAAGGGCAGGGCTGGCTCCGGGACGGGATAGATCAGATGGCGGACAATGTCGTTCTTCTATGCGGGAAG
>NZ_RZRW01000637.1:0-3087 GCF_003998745.1 Mesorhizobium sp. M7A.F.Ca.US.014.04.1.1
GGGCGAGATCACGCTGGTGACGACCGGCCCGCTGACCAACGCGGCGATGGCGCTGTTGCAGGAGCCGCGATTGACCGGTGCACTCAAGCGGCTGATCGTGCTCGGTGGCAATTTCCAGACGCCGGGCAACATCACACCCCTGTCGGAATACAACATCTGGGCCGATCCGGAGGCTTCGCGCATCGTGCTCAACGCCGATGTCGAGAAGATCCTCGTCCCCCTCGACATCTGCGAGGACAACCGCGTCGCCGACTCGATGCTGACGCGCGACGACATCGCCGACATGCAGGCCGTCGCCAAGGACAATCCCGTCCTTGAGATGATCGCCGACAGCTTCCCGATCTACATCGACATCTGGCGCGAATTCTTCGACCTCGTCGGGTTCCCGATGGATGACGTGATCACCGTGGCGCTGGCTTTCGATCCCGGCCTGGCGACGATGACCGAGCCGCTGTTCGCCGACGTCGTGCTCGACGGCAGGCTGGCGCGCGGCCAGACCGTCGCCTATCGCGGCCGGCAATTGCTGCCCGGCGGCGGGCCCAAGACCACCCGCATCTGCACCGGCCTGGACGGCCGGCGTTTCCTCGACGGCTTCAAGAAAACCATAGCGCGCTACGAGCGGGCGGCGTGAAAGACGACATGATGACCAAGCCAACTCCTATCCTGTTCGACTGCGACCCCGGCCACGACGACGCCATCGCGCTGGTCATGGCGCATCGCTCGCCGGCCATCGAACTCATCGGCGTCACCACGACCTGCGGCAATGCGGAAGTCGAGAAGACGACCGCCAATGCCTTGCGCATCCTGGAGTATATCGGCGCCGGCGACGTGCCTGTCGCGCAGGGCTGTCACCGCCCGCTGGCGCGCCCGCTGGTGCTCGGCACCGCCGATGGCCCGAGCGGGCTCGAGGGCTCGCCCTACCTGCCGCAGGCGACGATCAAGCCGGTTGACCAGCATGCCGTCGATTTCCTGGCCGACAGGCTGCGCGCCGCGCCCGAACCGATCCTGGTCGTTGCCACCGGCCCGCTCAGCAATATCGGCCTGATGATCCTCAAGCATCGCGACGTGCTGCCCAAGATCAAGGAACTGATCTGGATGGGCGGCGTGTTCTACCGCAAGAGCGAGATCATCACGCCGACCGAATTCAACGCGTTCTGCGATCCCGAAGCGCTGAAGATCGTGCTGGACAGCGGCGTGCCGATCCTGATGGTCGGCCTCGACGTCACCATGCAGGTGCTGATCGAGGCGCCGCAATATGCCGAACTCGCCACCATCGACACGCCGCTCGGCCGGCTCGTCAACGACTGGCTGCTGTTCTACGAGAAGCTGCACCGCAACTCGATGGGCGTCGGCGGCGCCATGCACGATCCGCTGGCGCTGGCGCTGGCCATCGACCCGACCTTGGTGCGCACTCGCCCTGCCCATATCGGCGTCGACCTGTCCGGCACCTACGCCTTCGGCGCGACCATCGCCGACTACTGGGGCGAGCGCGGTGAAAAGGACAATGCCCGCATCGCCCATGAGGTCGACGCGGACCGCTTCTTCAAGCTGATGTTCGATCTCCTGCGGGACTGAACATCCAACGGACTGAGGGTTAGCGGAACAGATATTTCGAGACTTCCGGGTTGCCGCGACGCCACATCACATTGTCCAGGAAGTAATGGTGCACGTTGATGAATATCCACGCGATGAAGAGGAAAAGCGACGAGCCGAGCACCTGTTTGTCGTAGGGAACCAGGGCACTTAGCGCCATCGGCACGAGCCAGAAACCGAGAGCACCGAGAATTGTGCCGGCGACGATGAATATCAGCACCCGCAGCCTGTACATCGGCCCAAGAATGGACAGCACCCTGAATTCCGGATCCTTGACGGCATCCGCGCGGTCGCGCTCGACATTGGTCTGGTAACGCCAGACCACCGCCAGATACTGCAACGAATGGAGCGCCGGCACCACGAGCAGCCAAAGCGGATTTAGGGCCACGAACAGAATCCAGGCATAGAGCGACACGACGTAAGCGACGACGCCGTTATACGGCAGCGCGCCGCCATGTTTGCGCCAGCGATTGACGAACATCACGGCGGTGGCCGCCGAGGAGGCAGCGGCGACCGCGAGCGCGATGTTGAGGAGCCAGGGCGGGACAGCGAATGTGTAGTAGTCCAGGCCCCAGTACTGCCTTTCGGTGATCACCACGTTTGTCTGGAGCCAGGCGAACAGCCACACGGCATATCCGTTGAACAGCAGCGCTTTCTTGTCCTGGTCGCTGAAGAATTTGCGCTTCAGCACCGCGTCCACCATCAGCATGCCATAGCCTTGCTTGACGTAGTGCCAGCCGACGAAAAAGCCCATCGCGTTGGTGGCATATCCCAGCAGGCGGGCGTTGCCGGTTACGGAGCCATAGGCGAAGAAAGCGACCATGATCATTGGGACGGCAATGCCCGCGATGATGTAGCGGATCTGGAGATTCCTGTCATATCCGTCGCCGCGCACCTTGCGCCCGAAATCGCGATAGAAAATCTGATACGAGTGGGCAAAATGTGGATGGTTTATCAGATTGGCGAGCAAGAGCATTACCGCCGCCACAACGCCCTCGTATCTAAGAGGCACAAAGAACAGGATCGGCAGGATCAGGAACGCGCTCCCGCCGAGCATGAAAAAATCGATGAACGGACCAAATAGATATTTCTGTGGAGGCGCCGCGACCGAGACCGGAGCATCCGCCGAAAGGTGAAGTGCCATGCTGCCTTCTCCCTGTGATTGTTTATCTAGCCATCAACCTGATAGGAATTTTTTCTTGACTCCCTGCACTCAGCTATGGTACATTTTTGTCCATGGTGCTGATTTGCGCCAGTGACCCGCCGCACAGGCGGGTTTTCGTTTGTTCCGTCAGCCAACGCGCCGGCGAAGGCTTCGGGGAAGTGTCGATCGCAGCGCGTTCAGCCGCGCGAACTGTCGAGGTCAGTTGAGCTGATTGAGGATCCCAGAACTGCTCGCCAGGATCAAGCTCTTGTAGATCAGGAACGCCAGCGTACAGATCGCGGCCAGCGAGGTCGGCACGCCGAACGGCACCACCCCCTTGCGGTCCAGAT
>NZ_RZRW01000638.1:0-3060 GCF_003998745.1 Mesorhizobium sp. M7A.F.Ca.US.014.04.1.1
GCCCCGACGCGACGCTCGCCGACGCGCTGGGCCTGATGCGCAGCTATTCGATCTCGGGCATTCCGGTGGTCGAGAACGGCGGCAGCGGCGGCCACAAGATCGGCCGGCTGATCGGCATCCTGACCAATCGCGACGTGCGCTTTGCGTCCGATCCGGCGCAGAAGGTCCATGAACTGATGACCCGTGACAACCTGATCACGGTCAAGGAGAACGTCGACCAGGACGAGGCCAAGCGCCTCCTGCACCAGCACAGGATCGAAAAGCTGGTGGTCGTCGACAGGCAGGGCAATTGCGTCGGACTGATCACCGTCAAGGATATCGAGAAGTCGCAGCTCAATCCGCACGCCACCAAGGACGCACAGGGCCGCCTGCGCGCCGCCGCCGCCACCAGCGTCGGCGATGACGGTTTCGAGCGCGCCGAACGCCTCATCGATGCCGGCGTCGACCTTCTGGTGATCGACACCGCGCATGGCCACTCGCAGCGCGTGCTCGACGCCGTCACGCGGGCGAAAAAACTATCCAACTCCGTCCGCATCCTGGCTGGCAATGTCGCCACCGCCGCGGGCACGCAGGCGCTGATCGACGCCGGCGCCGACGCCGTCAAGGTCGGCATCGGCCCGGGTTCCATCTGCACCACCCGCATCGTTGCCGGCGTCGGCGTGCCGCAGCTCTCAGCCATCATGTCGGCGGTCGAGACGGCGCACAAATCCGGCGTCTCGGTGATCGCCGATGGCGGCATCAAATATTCCGGCGATCTGGCCAAGGCGCTCGCCGCAGGCGCCAGTGCGGCCATGATCGGCTCGCTGCTGGCCGGAACCGACGAAAGCCCGGGCGAGGTCTATCTGCACCAGGGCCGCTCCTTCAAGGCCTATCGCGGCATGGGCTCGGTCGGCGCCATGGCCCGCGGCTCGGCCGATCGCTACTTCCAGGCCGAGGTGCGCGACACGCTGAAACTGGTCCCGGAAGGCATCGAAGGGCAGGTTCCCTACAAAGGACCTGTGTCTGGCGTGCTGCACCAGCTTGCGGGCGGCTTGAAAGCCGCTATGGGTTATGTTGGTGGCCGCGACCTTGCCGATTTCCGCGAGCGCGCCACCTTTGTGCGCATATCCAATGCCGGACTTCGTGAAAGCCACGCCCATGACGTCACGATTACCCGCGAAAGCCCGAACTATCCCGGCGGAGCCTGACCAGTACGGGCTCGGGCGGAGCCTGACGGCAACGATCCTGCGGCTGCCGCGCCACGCAGGCGCACTCTGTTTCCTGTCGGCGGTGGTTTTCATCGCCATGACGGCTATGGAATTCCTCTACTTCCGCCAGTTGAGCGGCGGCTTGCCATCACTCGACATGCGTATTTTCGGTTTCACTCCGGACGAAGGCATGGCCTGGCTGACGGCACTCGGCCGGCGCGGCGGCGAGATCATTCTCGTCTGGCACTATCTGACCTTCGATCTGTTGTTCCCGGCGCTGCTGTCTGTGACGCTGGTCAGCCTGATCCTGGCCACCGGCCGGCGATTGAAGGCTTTCCGCGTGCAGCCGGTGCAGCTGCAGTCGATCTTCGCGCTGGTCCTGGTGCTGCCCTACACGCTTGCCGACTACGCCCAGAACATCGCGGTAGCGCGGCTTCTGTCCGATTTCCTGTCGGCGAATCCGGACTCGCTGTCTTTGGCTTCGGCGCTCACCGTCACCAAATTCGCGCTTTTCGCCGTCCCGGTGATCGTCATTGCCGCCTTCTGGCTGGCAGGCCAGAAACGCCTGGCCTGATGCCGCGCGCAAAGCTCAGCCCGCTAGGGGAAACTTCGTGAACCAGACCACGATCTTCTGGCCTGTTCTGGCGCATGTGCTGCTGATCTACATCGTCTACTGCGTCCTGGGTCGCCGCAGATACGGCGCAATCAGGTCAGGCGAGGCGAAGCCAGCTCAGTTCAAGGTGCGTTCGACCGAGCCGGCCTCCAGCGTCACCGTTGCCGCCAATCTCACCAACCAGTTCGAGCTGCCGGTGCTGTTCTATGTGCTGTGCCTGACGCTGCACCTGACCAACGGCGTCAACTATCTGACCCTGGCGCTGATGTGGATTTTCGTCGCATCGCGCTATTTCCACGCCTGGGTTCACCTGACCAGCAACAATCTGCTGCTGCGCAGCCGCTCGTTCTTCGTCAGTGCGGTGATTCTCCTGCTGGGATGGATCTGGTTCGCCCTACACCTGCTCGGCGTGGTTTGAGCAGAGCACCTTTTCCTTCTCCCGCAAGGGGAGAAGGAAAGTCCGCGAGGGACGTCTACAGGTCGAACACCGCAATCTTGCGCTTGTCGAACTTGATGCCGATCTCGCCGCGCACCAGCTTGAGCGCGGCCTCGCCGAACACCGCGCGCCGCCAGCCCTGCAGGGCCGGTACGTCGGCGTCCTCGCCCTCGGCGGCGATACGGTCGATGTCGTCGCTGGAGGCCAGCACCTTGGACGCGACGCCTTCCTTTTCGGCGACGATCCGCAGCAGCACCTTCAACAGTTCCGCCGCGGCGCTCGAGCCCTCGGGCGGCTGGAAACTCTTTGGCAGTTTCGGCATCTGCTCCTTGGGCAAGGCAAGGGCGGTGTTGACCGCGCCGAGCAGCGCCGTTGCCGTCGACGAGCGCTCCCAGCCCTTCGGCGTCGTGCGCAGCTTGCCAAGGGCTGCCGCGTCGCGCGGCGCCTGCTGCGCCACCTCGTAGATCGCGTCGTCCTTCAGCACGCGGCCGCGCGGCACGTCGCGTTCGCGCGCCTCGCGCTCGCGCCACGCCGCAACGCCCTGCACGATCGCCAGTTCCTGCGGCTTGCGCAGCCGCATCTTCAGCCGTTTCCAGGCGTCCTCGGGGTGCGGATCATAGGTCTCGCGCGAGGTCAGCACCTCCATTTCCTCGTTGAGCCAATGGGCGCGGTTTTCGCGCGCCAGTTCGGCGCTGAGGTGCTGATAGACCTCGATCAGCTGGGTGACGTCGGCCAGCGCATAGTCGAGCTGCTTGTCGGAAAGCGGCCGGTGGCGCCAGTCGGTGAAGCGCGACGACTTGTCGAGCCGCGCGCCGGTGATGCGC
>NZ_RZRW01000639.1:0-3058 GCF_003998745.1 Mesorhizobium sp. M7A.F.Ca.US.014.04.1.1
CGTTTACGGTCGAAACTCGAATATCGGATTCGGCTTTAGGAAAAATTTGACGAGACATCGCATCTTGGAACCAACGTTGTCGGCGTCGCCCCAGAAGGCCCACGAAAGGAATCCGACGGGGTGGAATTAACGGTCATATGAAGGTCTGTTCGATTTGGCTGGTGGGCGTTATCCGCACAATAGAATTCCGCGCATGATTTCCGCACATAAACCATTCTCGGATCGCCATCCGGGCGGCACTTTACGGCGATGTACGGAAATCGGTCGTTTAGCGTACACTAGCGACGTCGCGTACTGGCTCGGAGCGAACTTCTGCCCTTGAACCTTCATACGGCTGCTGTGCGCGGCCATTCATATCGGAGCTGTCGCATGGCAGGGTCGGGGCAGTAAGCGGTCAGTCGGCTGTCCAGACATCCCTTGGTTAGGTCCAATACCCCTAACTCTTGCCTTGGAACTCATCCCAAGCCGTTCGAATTTTGGCAAGTGCATCCACAGCGTCGTCACCATGAGGCGGCCTAAAGCCTTCGCGCTTTGCCTGATCTGCGACCGCTCGAAGACGCCGCCAATCCCCCTTCGTCTTGAGTGTCTGCAAGATCGGCAATACCCGAGAGAAGGCAGTGCCCCAACGAACAAGCATGTCCAGTGGTAACCGGGCCTCGATATGGCTCTCCGAGCGGAGGTACTTAGCTCGGCGATTTACCGTAGGGTCTCCGTTGCCCTCACGTTGGCGGCGAATGTGCCACGCCAACATGTCTGCCGCTTGCAGCGGTAAGTCCCGCATATCGTCGCCGTAGCCGATAGGCATTTTGATCAGGCCACGAGATACCGAGTCTAAATTTTCCACCATATAATCGAAAAACAGGGCGACGTCCGTGTTTACCCCGCTCTGCTCATCAAAGATGAACCTGACCGGTGTGATGGTGCCCATGCCAGCCAAATGACGTGCGACGACCGAAACCGCTCCAAAGGTAAGGCTGAAATAGGCCGTGGAAAGGCCCCGAGGCGACGCCGGGGACACGTGACTTTCGTAGTCTGCCCGACTGACTGAAATATCAAAAGTCCAAGGGGGCCGAATGCGATCGATGACCTCTGCCAACCCCTCCAGTTTTTGGTCGCGAGCTTCTCGGGTCCAACCCGCGAACTGACCGCGTAGACTGTTCGCCTCCGCCATCTTGAGGTACCCAATCGTCGGATACTTTGCCAGCGCCAGACTCCACGCTACGCTGAATTGCTCCCAAGCGTCGTCGCGATTAACCAGTCCCGCGAATACGAGATCGCGTTCACCGATATCGCTGCCGGAGTCATCGAAGTACGCCGAAAGGTCCATCACTCACCTATTTGCCGGCTTCCTTTAGTCGCGACCGACGTAGAACAGAAGCTTTCAGCTGATATCGGTAATGACGGCAAGATGGTTGTCTTTAGCACGGGATGTCGCCTCCTAGATCGTCGCCGCGGTCAGCGCGTTTTCAAACTCAAATTCCGCATTCCGGTCATGTCCTGACCGTTTGATCTTTCGTGAGGGAGACCTCCGGTCTAGTTCGGGTCAGTTTAGGTGTATTTGACTTCCTCGTGTTTCAGCCGGGATCAAACTGTCACGCAATTTAAGTCGTATTGCATGCGATGCATGAATATCTCAGCTAGCATTAGCAGAGCCGCGCTAGGACAAAGTAGGTGAGTAACGAATCCTGTTTATTATTTCTATCGGTACTAGACTCTGTCGCGAGTCGGCGTAGGGATGTATCCGAGTCTCTGCCGCTCTATTTGGAGTTGGAATATGCCGACGGCCCCGCCCGATCTCAAAGGCCTTTCCAAGTACCCCACCATGACCGGCTGGTTTAGTCCAGTGCTGCTTCTGCGCCTGATGTGGCGGGTCATTCTTTCAGACCTCTTCGGGCAATATGCGGATCGACGGCTTATCGTCGCGGCGCTTGATACAGTTCCTCCTGAAGAGCTGGTCGCCCGCGCCCAGCAGTTCCTGCCTGGTAAGGACAACGAGCAGCTGTGGACCTTGGAGCCGGACGGTGAGGGCGCCATCTGGATCGATTTTGTAGCTGATCTGGGGGACGGGTTCGACGCTACCTATGCGATTGCATCGCTTCTCGCGCAGGAGAAGCTTTCAATCGATGGCCATGACTTGAAACGCGGACAGATGCTTTTCATGGGAGGAGACGAAGTCTACCCGCGCGCGACCTCGGAAACATATCGAAAGCAGTTGCGCGATCCTTACGAATGGGCATTCCCGGATCCCAACCTGCGCCTTGTAAAAGGTCCTCCCGTTTACGCGTTGCCGGGTAATCATGACTGGTACGACGGCCTGGTCGTCTTCCTTTCGCTTTTCTGCCGGAAGGACCATTTGCATCTTGGAGGATGGCGCTCGCATCAGCGACGCAGCTACTTTGCCGTCCAGCTGACAGACAATTGGTGGATATGGGCGATCGATGCCCAATTGGACGACGATGTCGACCAACCCCAGAAAGAGTATTTTCTCGAAATCGCCAAGGCCATGCCGGACAATGCGAAGATCATTCTCTGCGGTCCGGAACCCGGCTGGCTTTACACAGGGCAGGCCGGAAACAAAGCCCTGAGTGTCATGAGCTATATCGGATGGATCGCCTTGAACCAGCGGCGAGGGCTGACTGTGTCACTCGTCTTGTCTGGCGATACTCATCATTACAGCAGATATGTTGCGGATGATGGCAATACCCAGTTCGTCACATCCGGTGGGGGAGGAGCCTTCCTTCATCCCACCCATCAGGTGGAAGCGTCAGTCGATCTCAATCGCCCAGACGACGGCTACAGCTGGCTGAATGGCCACATTAAGAAACTGACCTTGGCGACCGATGGACAGGGTGGGGAAGCGGTGTACCCGTCGAAAACCGAAAGCCTGTCCATGTTGGCCGGGAACTTCGCTTTCGCGGCTTATAATCCTCCGTTCGCTATGGTGCTGGGCGGACTCTATTGGCTGGTGGCTTTGGCGGGGCGGCTCCTGCCTGTCGTCATCTATTTCATTTCACCGGTTTTGGTTTTTGCGGGTTTCTTGGGATATACAAGTAAGCAA
>NZ_RZRW01000064.1:0-16259 GCF_003998745.1 Mesorhizobium sp. M7A.F.Ca.US.014.04.1.1
GCCGCCGGCATTCCGGTGATCACCATGGGCAACAAGGTCGAGGCAGGCTCGAACTATTCGACGCTCTATCCGGACTACGACAACATGTCGATGGTTGCCCGCGCGCTCGGCAAGTCGCTTGGCGGCAAGGGCGAAGTCGCCCTGCTCGTCGGTTCGCGTGGCAACTTCGTGTCCGACACGCGCGAAAAAGGCTTTGTCGAAACCCTGAAAAAGGAGTTTCCGGACATCAAGGTCGTCGGCATCGAGCCGACCGGCTGGGACGCAGCCAAGGCAACGAATGCCGCCCAGACATGGCTCACCACCTATCCGGACCTGAAGGCCATCGGCTGCATCTCCGACAGCCTTTGCCTGGCAGCCGATTCCGTTGCCAGTTCGATGGGAACCCAGCTGCTCTACGGCGGCTATGACGGCGACGCCGAGATGAAGCCGCTGATCGACGACGGCAAGATGGTGATGGACGTGCTGACCGGCGCCTATCGTGTCGGCTACTGGAACATCGCCGTTGCCGCTCGCCTGGCCAACGGCGAAAAGCTGCCGCAGGATCTCTACATGCCGACCTATTTCGTGACCTCGGATGCGACGGCGGCGAAGCTCAAGGCGGATGGCCTCACCTTCGAATACATCAACACCGACAAGGAGGCGGTGGAAGCCAAGAACTATACCGAGCAACTCGGTCCCAAGGTTCCGGCGACCGCCATGACCCTGGCAAAGTAACAGCCTAAAGCGGCTCAAGCGCCGGATGACGTATCATCCGGCGTCCCCTTTTCCTGACGATCGCCGTCGCCGCTTCCGTGGTGACCGCGCATGATGCTCGATAAGAGGACCGACCCATGTTCCAGTCCTGGACCTCTCCGTTACTACGGCGCAACGAACCGGTTCTCATCGCGGTGCTGCTGGTCGCCATCGCCGTCTTCGGCTGGATCGATCCGCGCTTTCTGTCGACCGGCAACCTTGTCAGCATCGCGCAGCAGAGTGCGGTCATCGCCCTCATCTCCTTTGCCATGACGGCCGTGATCATCGCGCGCGGCATCGATATTTCCGTCGGCAGCAACCTCGCCTGTTCCGGCATCGCCGCGGGTCTTGCCTATACGGCAACCGGCTCGGCGAGCCTGAGCCTTCTCGCCGCGATCGGTGGCGGTGCCGCGATAGGTCTGCTCAATGGAGCGCTGATCGGCTTTGCCGGCATCTCCCCTTTCATCGCAACGCTCGCCACCATGGCGTTCGCGCGCGGCCTGGCGCTCAGTCTCTCCGGCGCATCCAGCATCGCGGTCGCCGATCCGGTCCTGCTTTTCGCCGGACGCGAGACAATCGGCCTGCTGCCGGTCTCCGTCATCATCGCCGCCATCTGCCTGAGCCTCTGGTGGTTCGTGCTCAATCGAACGGTATACGGGCGTTGGATCTATGCGATCGGCGGCAATGCGGGGGCGGCGCGGGCCTCTCTGGTTCCCGTCGACCTCGTGCGCATCTCCGTCTACCTGATTGCCGGTGCGACAGCCGGGCTCGGCGCGATCCTCACCATCGGCCGCCTTGGTTCGGCACAGCCGCTTGCCGGCACCGGCCTTGAATTTACAGCCATCACAGCCGCGATCATCGGCGGCACGAAACTCTCCGGCGGCCAGGGCTCGATCTGGGGAACGGCGATCGGGGCGCTGCTGCTGGGCGTCATCAACACCGGCCTGTCGTTCCTGCAGGTGCCGCAGATCCTGATCTATTTCGTCACCGCGAGCCTCATTCTGGTGGCCGTTCTCACCAGCCAGCCGGAGAGTGTCGCCGCCTTGTTCAAGACCGGTGGCCGCAAGTCCACCCCGTCGCCCCGCAACACCGCCGCAACATCGGTCGGCAAACACAGCATCGCCTTGCGCGGGCTTGGCAAGTCTTTTCCGGGCGTCAAGGCACTCGACGGTGTCAGCTTTGCCGTCTCGGCCGGCGAGGTGGTGGGACTTGCCGGCGAGAACGGGGCCGGGAAATCGACGCTGGTGAAGTGCATTTCCGGTCTACATCGCCCGGACGAGGGTGAGATCGTCATCGACGGCAACGCCGTCCAGTTCCACTCCCCCAGCGCCGCCAAGGGCATCAGCGTCATCCATCAGCATTTCAGCCTTTCGCCGGACCTGACCGTGGCGGAGAATCTCTTCATCGGCCGCGAACCGCACACCCGCCTGGGATTTCTCGACCGGGCCCGGATGCGGCGCGATGCGAAAGCCATCATGGACGAGCTGTCGCTCGATATCGACATTGGCGCGGAACTGCGAACGCTTTCCGTCGGGCACCGGCAGATGGTGGAAATCGCCCGTGCCGTTCTGTCCGATGCCTGGTTCTTCATCATGGACGAGCCGACCAGCGCGCTCTCCAACCGCGAGCGCGACCAGCTCTATGACCTGATCGACAGGCTGAGAGCTCGCGGCGCCGGCATCCTCTACATCTCGCACAAGATGGAAGAGATCTTCAGCCAGTGCGACCGCGTCGTCGTTCTGCGTGACGGGCGCTTCATCGGCGAGCGCCAGACCAGCCAGACCAGCGAGGCCGAGATCGTCTCCATGATGGTCGGGCGCGATGTCGGCGACATCTTCCCCTATCTCAAAGCGCAAGTCGGCGAGACCGCGATCGAGATCAGCAACATCTCCGATGGCAAGCTCTTGAAGTCTGCGACGCTCAGCGTGTGCAGGGGCGAAATCGTCGCGCTCGCCGGCCTGATGGGCAGCGGCCGCTCCGAAGTGCTCAGGCTGATTGCCGGCCTCGATCCCATGCATGGCGGCACCCTCAGAATTTTCGGCGGGCAGCAGACCAGCGGCGACACCAAGACCGCCAATCGCGCCGGCATCGTCTACATACCGGAAGACCGGCATCTGGAAGGCTTTGTCGGCACGATGTCGATCAGGGATAACCTGTCCCTCGCCTGGATTCGCGACAACAGTCACTTCGGCCTGCTGAGACCTCGCCACATCCTGGCTCTCGCGCGCGATCTCATCGGCTCACTCGGCGTGCGGCCGGCCCAGCCCGACAAGATGGCCATCGAACTCTCGGGCGGCAATCAGCAGAAGGTCGTCATCGGCAAATGGCTTGCCACCAAGCCGAAGATCATCCTGCTCGACGAGCCGACACGCGGCGTCGACGTCGGCGCAAAGTCCGAACTCCATCACCTGATCGCAAGATTGAAGGCCGAGGGCGCGGCGATCCTCATGGTGTCGAGCGAGTTGCCCGAGGTCCTCGGCGTTGCCGACCGCATCGTCGTCATGCGCGAAGGCCACTCTGTCGGCACGCTGGCGCGTGGGGCGACGGAAGAAGATGTGATGACGCTGGCCTTCGGTGATCGCACGATCACACCACCAGCCTGCGCACCCCGGCCAGCATCCAACCTTGCACCATGCCTGTAAGGAGGACCCTTTGAGCAAATTGAAGATCGCCATCGTCGGTGCCGGCTACATGGGTCTCCTGCATGCGCAGGTGGTTGCCGAGAGCCCTGTCGCGGAACTATCGGCATTCGTTGATCCGAACGCTGCCTCGGGAAGCAAGGCCGCGTCCGATTTCGGCGTCCGGCATTTCACCGATGCCGCCGCCGCGCTGACTGCCAATGCCGCCGACGCCTACATAGTGGCGGCACCCGATACGCTGCATGAAGACGTCTGCCGCACTCTGCTCGATGCCGGCAAGCCGGTGCTGCTCGAAAAACCGATGGCTCATGATCTTTCCGCTGCCAAGGCGATTGCGAAAGCGGCGGAGAGAAACGGCGCGCGTCTGTTGGTCGGCCACATCCTGCGGTTCGACCCGCGCTATTGCGAAGCCGCGGCAGCGGTGAAATCCGGGCGGATCGGCGAGCCGATCCACGGCAGCAGCGGCCGTTTCACCAATCGCGAAGTCGGTCTTCGCATGAACGGAAACTCGAGCGTCTGCTTCTACCTCGGCGTGCACGACGTGGATGCGCTGCAATGGATCTCAGGTTCAGACATCATCGCCGTCTACTCCCGATCGGTCGCCAAGCTCATGCCTTCGCTCGGAGTTCGCTCCGAAGACGCGATCTTCTCCACCGTCGAGCTGTCGAACGGAATGAGCGGACAGCTCTACTTCGGCTGGACGCTGCCACCGACCGTTCCGACCGGCATCTGGGCGCGCACCGAAATCATCGGCACCGAAGGCATGATCGACCTCGACGTGCGCGACCACGGTCTACGTATCCTATCGCATGGACAGTGGTCGCAGCCCGACGCCTTGCACTGGCCGACCGTCAATGGCCGCATCACCGGGGATCTCTTCGAGGAGGTCCACCATTTCATTTCCGCGGTTCGCGACGAAACCCCTTTCGTGATGCCGCTCGACGACGCCCTGCGCGCCGTCGCCGTCAATGATGCAATCCTGCGCAGCGTCAAATCAGGCCTGCGCGAACCGGTCGAAGATTGGCACATCCGATGAGAGAACCCTCATGACCCGCCAACAGAACATTTGGTGCAGGCGCTTTCTCGACCTCTCGCCGTTGATCCTGCTGGTCATCCTGCTGGCGATCTTCGCGCTCATCGACGCCCGCATCGTTTCAACCGCCAGCCTCATCAACATCGTCGCCCAGGCGACCCCGATCGCCATACTGGCGCTTGGCGCCCTGATCGTTCTGCTGACGGCAGGCATCGACCTGTCCGCCGGCGTCGGCGTCGCCTTCTGTGCCGTCTTCATCGCCAGCCTGATCGACGGCGGCGCCAGCCTGCCGCTTGCCTTGCTCGTCGGCTTTGCCGTGATGGTGGTGATCGGCCTCGCGAACGGCGCCGTTATCGCACTGTTGAAGATACCGCCCTTCGTGACGACATTGGCCACAATGGTCGCGCTGCAGGGCGCAACGCTTGCCGTTGCCTCCAAAGGCGTCCTGATGCTGAAGGATCCGACGCTTCGCGCGGTCGGCATCGAACGCAGCTTCGGCATTCCCAATGTCATTTTCGCAACGCTGCTGATCGTCGCCGTAGCAGCAATCCTGATGCGGCACAGCCGTTTCGGGCTGCGTACCTATGCGCTCGGATCGGATGCCGGAGCCGCGGAACTTGCCGGCATCCCGGTGACGAAACACACGATCCTCGTCTATTGCGCCTCCAGTATCTTCGTCTTCCTGACAGCCGTGATCATGATCAGCCGGGTGCCGGTCGTGACGCCCAACATCGGCGGGACCTCGCTGCTTCTGGACGCGATCGCCGCGGCCGTACTTGGCGGCACCAGTATTTTCGGCGGCAGGGGAACGGTGTGGGGCGCGGTCGTCGGCGCGCTGATCGTCAGCCTGCTGACGACAGCGCTTCGGGTGTTCGGCACGGACCCGTCCAGCCTCGAACTCTACAAGGGAGCAATCATCATGGTCGCTCTCCTGGCCGATTCCGGCATGACCTACGCCAAGGCCCGGCTTGTCGAGGCAGCACGATGAACGAGCCAGCTCCGGCCTTGCCGATCCCGCCTGGATCCAGCTTTGCGCTGATGACCTCCCCGGATACGGAAAGACACGCGACAGCCGGCGTGCATAAACCCGTCGTCATTCTACCGCTCGGCGCTGTCGAGCAACATGGCCCGCATCTGCCGCTCGGCGTCGATTGCTGGCTTGCGGAAGCGGTTGCGCTCGCCGCGGCGGAAGGACAGGCCTCCATCCGTGTCGCCGAACCTTTCGCCTATGGCTCGTCCGAGCATCATCGCTCTTTCTCCGGCACCATGAGCCTCAGCCCGCAGATCTTCATCGCCGTTCTCGTCGATCTCTGCACCTGCCTTGCCGAAGACGGCTTCCTGCCGGTCATGCTGAACGGCCATGGCGGAAACCGCGCCGCCATCCAGGTGGCGATCACCACCCTTGGCAAGCGTGGCATCGTCACCGCGGGTTTCTCGTATTTCGATCTCATCGCCGACGTGGCGGCGCAGGCCCTGCCCGATGCCGCCACAGGCACCGGTCACGCTTGCGCGCTTGAAACGTCGTTGATGATGCATGTGCTTGGCGACAGCGTTCGCCGCGATCTCATCCCGCCAGGCGGCACTCCGCCATCCTGGCCGGATCCTCACCTTTACGCCGCGCCGGCCGTCACCGTCTGGCGCCGTTTCGAAGCCATCCGCGACAACGGCGTCATCGGCACGCCATCGCAGGCAAGCGCGGAGGCCGGCAGCAGACTTTTCATCGCAGCCGTGGAACGCAGCCGCGCCGCCATTTTGAACATCCAATCCGAATTCGGCCAAAGGAACGCATGATGACAGTCCATTTCAAATCTTCTCTCGAAGGCCCCAACCTGCGTGGCATGGCGATCGTCTCGGAGCCGGAAGCAGCCGCCCGCATCGGCATCAACCGCATCGGCGGCGAGTGGATTGCCGGCAGCTCGGGCAAATTCCTGAAAATCGATAGTCCTTCGACGGGCGAGCATCTCGGCTATCTCTCCCTTTCCACCCGCGCCGATGTCGGTCGCGCGGTGAAAGCCGCCGAAGGCGCACGCGGGACCATGCGCAAGATGGGAACCTTCGCACGCGCTCAATTGTGCATACGCATCGCCGACGCGATCGACAGGCGCGCCGAAGAGCTTGCCCACCTGCTCTGCCTGGAACAGGGTAAGCCCTTCCACAGCGAGGCAAAGGCCGAAGCATCGGCGGCAGCTCTCGGTTTCCGCAATGCGGCAGAGCAGATGAAGTGGCTGGAGACGGCGGCGTTTCCCCTGGCCGATGCCAACAAGCGCGCCTTCAGCTTCCTGCAGCCGAAGGGCATCTTTGCCATCATCACGCCATGGAATTTCCCGCTCGCCCTGCCCTGCCTCTACTATCTCGGACCGGCCGTCGCAACGGGCAACACCGTTGTCTGGGTGCCGGCGCCGACGACATCGCTGATTGCCACGGCACTTGTCGAATGCTTCATCGAGGCGGGCTTGCCGGACGGCGCCATCAATCTCGTTCTGGGAGATGGTGCGGAGGTGGGCGACGAGGCCGTCGTTCATCCGGGCACCCATGCCATCGGCTTCACCGGCAGTTCCGCCACCGGCGCGACGATCGCCCGGCGTGGCGCGGGCAAGCCGCTTCTGCTCGAAATGGGCGGCAACGGCCCGACCATCGTGCTAGCCGATGCCGATATCGACATGGCCGCCGCCCAGGTGGGGGCCGGCTGCTTTGCCAATGCCGGGCAGATCTGCACGGCCACCGAACGCGTGCTGGTGCATAAATCCATCCATGACCGGTTTATCGAAGGTCTGGTGAAAGCGGCCGCGAAGGTGAAAATGGGCGACCCTTTCGATCCCGCGACGACGATGGGGCCGATCAACAATGCGGTCGCCGTCGACAAGGTGCTCAGCCACATTGCGGACGCCCGCGCTCGTGGCGCCGAGATCGTCACCGGCGGCAATGTGGCGTCGGGTTTTGCCACCAATCTCTATTTCGAGCCGTCGATCGTCACAGGACTGACCCGGGAAAGCCTGCTCAACGTCGAGGAATCCTTCGGGCCGATTGCACCCGTGCTGACCTTCGAGACCGACGAGGAGGCGATGGAACTTGCGGCGTCCAGCCCCTACGGCCTGTCGGCCGCGGTCTTCACCAGCACCATCAAGAACGCCTTTGCCTTTGCTGAAAGCCTGAGGGTCGGTATCGTCAACGTCAACGAGATGAGCTGCTATTGGGAGCCGCATATTCCTGCCGGCGGCGCCGCCGGGACGCAGAGCGGCCTCGGCCGCACCGGGGGTCGGCACACGCTGATGGAAATGTGCGACCTGAAGACGATTACCGTGGACGTCACTCGCTGACATTCAAGGCCCGCGCCTTTTGCGCGGGCCTCCCGTGCGACCGTATGCCGTTCGGCAGCGAGCTGTCAGATGGACCGGCGCAGGCTGTCGGCCATTTTCTCGCCAATCATGATCGAGGTCAGATTGGTGTTTGCCTGGCAATCGAGCGGCATGATCGACGCATCGATAACCCGCAGCCCTTCAAAACCGTAGACCCGGCATTCCGGATCGACCACGGCCTCACCGGGCCTACCCATGCAACAGCCGCCGATCCCATGCTGCGCATCGGAAGACTGCGCCAGCAGGAAATTGTCGACCTCCTCGTCGCTTGCCATTTCGAGCCATGACAAAGGCAGATCGGAATCCCCCAGCAGGACGCGCTCGGCGATCGCCTGGATCGGCGCTTGCCGGGCAATCTCGCCAAGGTGGCGATAGGCGATACGCATGCGCTGAAGATCCATCGGATCGTCCAGCATGTTCTCTTCCACGATCGGCTGGTCGAAGGGATTGGCGGAACGCAACTGCACGGTGCCCCGGCTCTTGGCTTCCATCAGGATCAGATTGACCATGGCCTCGCCGAACTGGGCGCTGTCGGATTCCACGCCGATACCGCCATGGTTCATGGCGACGTAAAGAATGTCGTCGCGCTCGGCACCCGGCACGCCGGAACTCGTCCGCACACAGCAGTTGGTATGCCGCGCGTCGACATCGGTCGCCTTGAATTCCGGCTTCAGCTTCAGTTCGATGCGGCAATAAGGATGGTCGAAGAAACCTTCGCCGACCGGCAGGTCGGCAAGCACCTCGATGTCCTTTCGATTCAAGAGAGCCGCCGGACCGATGCCCGAGCGCTGCAGGATGACTGGAGAGTGGATGGCGCCGGCCGAGACGATGACCAGCGGCGCCTCGAATTTGCGAACCTGACCGGCCACGATGGCCAAAACGCCGATCGCTTTCTTGCCATCGAAAAGCACCTTGTCCACCGTCGCCTGCCCGATGATGGTGAGGTTCGGCCGGTCGCGGGCAGCTTCCAGATAGCCGTCATTGACCGACACGCGCTTGCCGGCTCGACTGTTGATGGGATAGGTGCAAGCCCCTTCGGCATCCGGAGCATTGAGATCGTCATGCCAGGGATGGCCGAGGGCCATCGCGCTTTGGCGCATGGCCTTGTCGACGCTTCCCCAGCTTTCGACAGGCGCGCGGTAGATCGGAATCGGGCCATCGCTGCCGTGAAAATTAGCCGCGATCGGGTCATCCTCCAGCCGGCGGAAGAAGGGCAGCACGTCGGCTCCCGACCAGCCCTTGCATCCGATTTCCTCCCAGCGGTCGAAGGCATGGAGCACGCCGCGAATGGCAATCTGCCCATTGACGGCCGTCGAACCGCCAAGCCCCTTGCCGCGCCAGTAGACCCGATGCTCCTGCCGCTTGGTGCGGCGAGCCATCAGGTCGGGGTACATATATTGTTGCTGAAAATGATCGGGAAGCAGCAGGTTGAAGGGATTTGGACTCGCCATCTCGGCAGGTTGCTCGCCGCTCCGGTAGTCCGGCCCCGCTTCCAGCAAAAGCACGTTCGTGGCCGCATCTTCGGTGAGCCGGGCGGCAAGGACAGCCCCGGCTGCGCCGGCTCCGACAACGATGACATCAAAGGGCATGCCGCACTCCCTACATCCGACCAATGCACGGCTCACTCGACCGCGACATCATCTTTGATTTCATTGTGCACGATCATCTGCTGGCATTCAGGCTCGGCGACGGACGCCGGAACCGACCACCTTAGCCGCCGTTGCACGACAGCAAGATCATCATGATTTGTTTTATATGTAAATATGATTTCGTATATGAACCCATCGGAAGTATCTCTTTTCACCATCTACTCCATACAGCGCGACGAACCCCGGTGCTTTCCGTCCCCCCTGCCGGCGGCTCTCACACCGTCATCGTCCATCGCCTTTTGATGTCGATCGGCCCTCGATAAAAGCGGTGTTCGACGCGCTGCCCTTCCACGTCGCCCCCAGGGAACAACTGCTTCCATGGAAAGTTAGTCCATGGCTACACCGCCGGTGAGCTTTCACGACAATCCAAGGGAGACAAATCATGGCGACTGCAAAAAGAGCGACGACCAAGGGACTGGAGGCTTTGTTCCTCGATGGGCTGAAGGACATCTACTACGCTGAAAAGAAGATACTCAAGGCCTTGCCGAAGATGGCAAAGGGCGCCGAATCCGAGGAGGTGGCTGCGGCCTTCGAAAAACATCGCATGGAAACCGAAGGCCAGGTTGATCGGCTCGAGCAAGTGTTCGAACTTATGGACAAACCGGCGCGCGGCAAAACCTGTCCGGCGATCGACGGCATTCTTGAGGAAGGGTCGGAAATTCTCGACGAATACAAGGGCGACCCAGCCCTGGATGCTGGGCTGGTCGGCGCGGCACAGGCCGTCGAACATTATGAAATCGCGCGCTACGGCACGTTGGTCGCGTGGGCTGAACAGCTTGGCAAGAGCGACGTGGTCAAGCTCCTCAACGAGACATTGAAAGAGGAGGTCGCGACGGACGAAGCGCTTTCCGGGCTGGGCGAAGGCGGTGTCAATGAGCGCGCCCTGGAGCAAGCTGCCTGACTGGGCGTCCTGACTGAAGTCGCCCCGGCAAAGTCGCCGGGGCGACTTTCGCGACCCTAACCGCAGCGTCGTCGATAGCACCTCTTTCAGATGCAATCAGACCCACCCCGATACTTCGGGGTGGGTCTGCTGAAATCACCCGCGATCAGCGGTTTTTGTGACTTTGTTCGCCAGCTTTCACGTGCTGTTCGTGGGTTCCACCACGCATGCCGGATCCATCGCCCTGCTGCCGTTGACCACCACCAGCGGCCTGCTGTTGCTGACGGTTTTTATTGTCGGCATTCTTGTGGCTCTGCTGGCCTGCCTTCACATGCTGTTCGTGGCTACCACCTTGATTGGGCATTCTTCTTCTCCTTCACAATGCACGAGGCGACAACCGCCTCGATTGCCTAAGAAGAGTCAGGCGCGAACGTTCCCTTACGTAACATTTTGTGAAGACCCTCAGACAAGCCGGGCGTTCGAAGGAGCTTGAGATGGATGCCGACCCGGAGAGCGTTGCGCCAACCTCGGGAGTAAGGTGCGTTGCACTGTCCCGCTGAATTGAAATGGGTGGTCTCGAAAGCTTGCTGGATAGCGAGATGCGCACCTTGCCACGCCGTTTATGCATTTGCGCGGAACGGTGGTGCTGTTCGCGTAGGCCGCATTGGGAGTCATCAGAGGTGCCATGAGAACGGCGATTGTCGAGATGGCGGTGAATGTTTTCGTCAAGCTGCGTAGCATGATCGAATTCCATCCTTGGATTCAGTTGAGGTTCAGGTTCGACCGCTCAGCCTTTTGCGGATGTCAGTCTGGCGTTGCGGCTGTGATGTTGGGCAACTCAGCGTAATTCAGCGTGAAATAACGATCATCGTTCCCCGGTGTCTTCGCATGATCGTCGAGAGATGATTTCCGGTCTTCGCGGCCCGTGCATCCGGATGGCTGTCAATGGAGGCTCGGCAGGCGATCCGCTTAGACAATGTCGTCGGCCAGGGCTGCAAGGCCCCGCCGACACAGAAGCTCGCCGCGGGATAAGGCTGGCCGAGGCAATTGAGAGAAGTAGATCAACCGTCACCTTGCAGGAACCGCCAATGCGATCTGCCTGTTAGCCTGGACGGACCCATTCCAGCGCAATTCACGTTGAGATCACGCGGAGCACTGCAAAGCATGCGTCATAAGGGAGGAACCCGACATGACGCTCAACATCAATAAGCCGCTGCGTGTAGCCCCAGTCGAAATTTCAGCTCGCGAAACAGCCTCATCCTTCACGGTTCGGTCTCCGCGCCTCCTTGCTTGGCGCAGCGCGTTAACGGCACGGATGTCTGGCCCTGGGGGAGCCTACAATGTCGGCAACCTCATTGGTCTTTGTCAGGGGATTACGGCGCAGATTCTCGTATCCGGCGATCTGAACCAACTCCTCTGGACAGGCGCGCCGGCCGCCATCAGCCATTATTTGACGGGCAATTTCGCTGCGATCGCAATGACCTCGGCGACGGCGATCTTCTTCGCCAGCGGCGAGATCTACCATCGCGCCTGGAACGGACGTCTCAAGCCTAGGGAAAATCTCAACCGCCTGGGTGATTTCCTGTCCGGCGTTGGTGCCGGTTGCCTTGGCCTGGCCCTGTTTGAACTTGGCCATCCGTTGCTGGCGTTGACATCGGGCCTGCTTCATTCCGTTGGAAAATTCGGCAGTGCTTGCCACCGACCCGGTGTCCGGATCCTCAACTTGTCGGAATACGGCCCCGACCCGTTTCGCGTCATGGTCCTTCTCAGCCGGCTGCCGGCCCTCATCGCCGCCGGGACAGAACTCTGTGCATCGCTGTTCAAATTCGAAGTCGAACAGCCACAGCATTGGTCTACGCCCGCCAGCCTTCTCGTTTGTTACCTGCTCTGGTCCTGGGCTGACCTGCTTCTGTTCC
This sequence comes from Mesorhizobium sp. M7A.F.Ca.US.014.04.1.1, assembly GCF_003998745.1. Taxonomy (NCBI): domain Bacteria; kingdom Pseudomonadati; phylum Pseudomonadota; class Alphaproteobacteria; order Hyphomicrobiales; family Phyllobacteriaceae; genus Mesorhizobium; species Mesorhizobium sp. M7A.F.Ca.US.014.04.1.1. Next base: position 12,206 of record NZ_RZRW01000064.1, read on the forward strand.
GATCGAGCCAACCTCGCGCAGCCCGCGATCATTCCGCCGGCTGATCAAGCTTCGCTATTCCAACCTCATTTGGAGAGACACCATGTTTGGATCATCATCCGACAATTCCGCAGAACAGATCGGCCGCTCCTATCCCTTGCAGCGACGCATCGGCACGATCTGCGTTTTCGGCGGCGCCATGCTTGGCAACGATCCCGACCACGCCCGTTGCGCCACCATCCTTGGCGAGACGATAGCCGCAGCAGGTATTCGCCTGGTCTATGGCGGTGGCTGTGATGGCCTGATGGGCCAGGTGGCTATTGCCGCAGCAGAAGGGGGTGGAACCGTGATCGCGATCACCCCGCAGTTCCTGATCGAGCGGATGAGAATGCTATTATCGGGATGCCAGACGATTTCAGTTCCCGACATGAGTATCCGCAAACAGCTCATGTTTGACTACGCGGATGCATTTGTAGCCTTGCCTGGCGGCATCGGAACCGTTGAGGAACTGACCGAGGTCATGACGCTTCGCAAGCTGGAAAGGCACTGCAAGCCGCTGGTCCTGGCGAATTTCAAAGGCTTCTGGTCACCACTTCTCGGCGTCTTCGAGAGCATGTCCGAGGCTGGCTTCATGAACTCGTCAACTCGATGCACGCAAATGGTTTCGGCAACCCCGGAGGCCATCCTTCCGCTTCTTCAGCGCAGCGTCAGTTTCGAGCAGAACGAACCGCCAACGCCCGTCCTGCTGCCCACCATCCCCGTCTTGCGCAGATCACATATATCGAGTGCTGGCCCCGGATAGATCGCGAACCAAAAGACGCGTTCTTCCGCGCAACACCAGCCACCTCGACGATGACGGGGTCCGTCGGCCCCGATCATCGCTTTCAAACCCGATCACAAACCGTTGGAGCCATTGCCCGCTGTGGTGATGCGATCAATCATGTCCAGATTCAAGGCAAATTCCTTGCTAATGCTTGCTGCGCTCATTTGGGGAGTGGGCAATGTGTCCCACAAGACCATACTGGCCCACCTCGATCCCATGGCGGTTGTTTTCCTGACCAGCGTGATCGCCGGACTGGTGACGTTGCCATTCGCGGTGCGGGAGCGCGACCCCGAAACCAACACCGGCTGGTTTCCAAGTGTGGCGAGAGTGGTTCTGCTTTTTGCTCTCGGCTGTGTGGTCCAGCAATTGTCCTATGTCAGCACGACGGTGACGAACTCGAGCCTCCTTATCAGCGCTTCCACTGTTATCACGCCGATCGCCGCATGGCTGATCATGAGGGAGCGTCCAAGTGCACTGATCCTATTCGTCGCAATTCTGACGGTCGTGGGATCGGCTCTCCTGGCGGGCGGCTTCAATGGTTCGGCAACCGCCGGCGACGCTTTCGCCGTCCTGACTGCAATCTGTTTTGCAGTATGGACGGTCGAACTCGGGCGGCATGTGCAGGCACATGGCCATCCCTTCGCGACGGCGGCCGCACAGTTCATCGGCACGGCCGTTGCCACGCTACCTTTCGCCCTGCAGGGCACAATGACATTTCAGGCAATTATGGCAGCATGGCCAGAACTCATCACGCTTGGTGTGTTCTCGACCGCTGTCGGCTTTTGCCTGCAGACTTCTGCACAGCGCTACACCACTTCGTCCCATGCGGCGGTGATTTGCAGCGGAGAGGGTGTGTTCGCCGCCATTTCCGCTGCCGCTCTGCTTGGTGAACGGCTTTCGCCCGACGGGCTTCTGGGTGCGGGCGTCATTCTGTCCTGTGTGCTGTTCACCGCCGTCTCGGCGGGCCCGAAGCTCGATCCGTCAGTGTCATGATCGCCTCGGCAATGTCGCTCTGCTCTGGGGCCGCGCCATTCAGACCACCGACGGGCAAGTCTGTTTCTACTCCCGGATTCATGCCAAGCTACTCGCCTGGCCGCATTCATCCTTCTGGAAAACGAGGTCTACTTCGATGCTCCACGGCGAAACGTCCTCCTTCGAAGCCGCCAACATACCGAACCGGTCAAACCAGAATTCAGACGACGGCCTCAACGACAAGCCGACCTTGAGAGGCATCAGGCTCTTCCCGTCCCTGGCGGACATGCCGATCGCCTTGTTTGACGCAACCGAAGACGAGAGCGCCATCGACCGCACCAAGGCGGGCTTGCTGGACATCACGGCGGAAATGGTCGGCCCGACCGATGGACTTGAAGGCAGTGATCTCAGCCCTACACCAGCCGGCTTTACCTATTTCGGTCAATTCGTGTTCCATGACATCGTCTTCAGCCAAATATTCGGATTGCCCAAGCCGACAGGCAAAACCCATCATTTGAAGAACGCGTCCTCGCAAGGCCTTGACCTTTCGGGGCTCTATGGGCGGGGGCCAATCGTCGACGCCCATCTCTACGATGTTGCGGATGGGGCGGACCTGTCGGCTTGCCGCTTTCCGATCGGCTTGCCTTGCATGAAAGGCAGTATGCTTCCGGTCGACGGTAAGACCATGCAAGGCCGTGATTTGCCGCGCATCGACTTCTCGGGCAAGTTTATCAGTGTCGAGGGTCGGCGATCGCCTTATCGGCCCTTGGTGGCGGATCCGCGAAACGACGACAATCTTGTCCTGTCGCAACTGCTCTGCACACTCATGGGCATCCACAACAGGATCGTGGATCTGCTGCTTGGCATCGGCACCGACCCAGCAGAAGCTTACAAGCGTGCCAGGATCTATCTGACCTCGGTTTACCGCACTGTGATCATCAACGACTATCTGAGAAAAGTTCTGGCTCCGGAAATATGGGACCATTTTTTCGCCAGTGACGATTTTCTTGGCGCCGGAGTCTCGGCACTTGAGACTTTCAATGCGCTGCCTTTGGAATTCACCTTCGGTGCGTCGCGCTTTGCCCACGCCATGGTCCGGCAGTTCTATGTCGTGAACGACAGGTCGGTCGAAGAACCAGCCAATCTGCGCAAAATGCTGTCCTTTTCCAGCCTGCGCCCGGGTGGGGAGATTCCAATACCCGAGAACTGGATTGTCGACTGGAACCGGTTTGCCTCAGCCGACCCCCCGTCGAAAGCTCAAAGTGCCCGGCGCATAGGACCATTCCTGTCGAAAGAACTGACGATTGCCGGCCTGAGTGCGGAATTGAACGGCACAGTCCGGCCGGTTGCCTTCATGGATTGCTGGCGCTGTTACGACCTTGGTTTGCCATCCGGGCAGGACGTGGCCGGTGCGGTGAAGACCGCCCTGGGCGACAACAGTATCGATGTGCCGGTCCTGACGGGCAATGACATGCTTCCCACGGCCGCCTGCGCCAAACGTTACGTCTACAACGCCGGCCGACTTCGGGCCGCTTTGCAACGGTACCCGGAGTTCCTGAGGCAAACACCTCTCTCCTACTATATCATCCAGGAGGCGTCCGTTCTTGGTAATGACGGCAGCCATCTTGGCCCAGTTGGCTCCTATGTGGTGGCCGCCACGATCGCATCCGCACTGTTCAAGGCTGCCGATACGGATATCACCTCTCGCAGGCTCATTCCGGACGTAGAGCCAAAAACGCTGGCAGGACTGCTCGATCTCAATGATACTGCGAAGGTATCGGATGAAGTGCTTGGCGGCCTGCTCGGCAGTCAGGGTTTTCAATAGCGCTGATAACGGCAGCGCTACAGTGCTCAATCTGGTTTAGCGGGGAAAGTGGACATGGTGAAGTTCAAAGATGTGCAGTTCGAGGCGCTTGGCGAATTCATCCGAGACCTGATCAAGGATCCGGCCAAGCAAGCGATCTTCAGAAGTGGAGATCAGGAGGCGATGAAGGACCTGCTGCGTGGGTTCATGACGCCCAGGGACAAAACCTGGGAGGAGATCACCATCCAACCATACTTCGACCAAGACCTGATCGTGAACATCGCCTTTCCCTTCACCGGCGACGTCGAGCAAACGATCGCCACCATTGCGCCGGCGGATGGACCCGGTGAGGACTATACATTTCCCGATCACTACAATCTCGACCCGAACGCCGGCCCGCCCGATCAAATAAAGAAAAACCGTTTGAGCGCATATCATAAGCGCCTCGGCGACTACGTGATGTCACGCTGCAAGTG
>NZ_RZRW01000640.1:0-3039 GCF_003998745.1 Mesorhizobium sp. M7A.F.Ca.US.014.04.1.1
AAAAGAGACAGGTGCCGCATGCCGAGTGGATGCCGGCGGCATTTGATCTGGCCAGGCGTATCCTGCGGCACTCCGATCTGGCGATTGCCGGCATCCTCACGGCAGTGGCGCGCGGCCTCAACCAGAGCATCGCCGAAGGTTTGCTGGTCGAGGCCGAGCAGTTTGCCCGCGTGGCCCCGACCGCTGATCTGCGCGAAGGGCTGAATGCCTGGATTGCACGCCGCGAGCCGGGCTATGACGGCTCGTGGACACATATCGCGCGTCCCGACGAGGCCAGGCGAGCCTGAAGCGGGTCGCTGGAATTCCTCAGGCGACCCGCTTCAGGTCTTTGTTTTTATGCGTGTCGTTCTCCCAAAACCGAGGTTACTTTTGGGCGACATGCACTCGTCGGAGCTGGATCAGGGCGCCACCACCAAACGGCCCTTCATGTTGGGGTGAAAGCGGCAGAAGTAGTCGACCGGTCCCGCCGTCTTCAAAGTCAGGCTTGCGGATTTCTTCGGCGGGATCATCACTTCCCAGCCGCCTTTCACGGTTGCCGTGTGGGCGAACACATCCTTGTTCACCCACTCGATCGTGTCGCCGACCTTTGCCTCGACGGTGGCCGGAGAGAACACCAGCCTGTCGATGGTGACCTGGATGGTTTCGGCTTGCGCCGGCACGATCCCGACGGCGAGCGTCAACGCAATCCACAGATGGTGGTTCTGCATGCTCCCGGTCCTTACTTGAGCATGCCGGCGACGTGTTCGGCGTGCTGCTCATGGCCCTGGAATATCTTCAAGCCGGTTTCCAGCAGGCTTTTCAGCTCGGCATTCTGCGCCGACGGGATCAAAAGGGTTTCGAGCGCGCCGTTGACCTGCTTGTGATAGGCGACCTCATTGTCGACATAGGCCTTGTCGAAGGCAGCGCCGTGGAGTTTGGCGAGCTTGGCCCGCTCCTCCGTCGCAGCTTTGGTCAGCGCCTTGCTGGTGGGGTTGTCTTCCGGGGTGACCTTGAGCTTCTTGACCAGGTCGAGCGCCTGAACATTTACAGCCTCGTGATCGCGGACCATATCCTTGGCGAAATCGACAACCTCCTTGTTCTTCGATTTGTCGATGGCCAGCTTGGCCGCTTCGATGTCGATGACCCCGGCCGTGTAGGCGATATGGGCGATCTGCGGATCGGTCGGCTTGTCGGCGGCTTGTGCGAACGGCGCGGTGCCGAGCAGCAGCAGGGCGGCGAGCGCAGCAGTGTGTCGGATAGACATGGCATCTCCTTCGCCGGGACGCTGAAATCGTCCCGGACAGTGTTTTTCGGTTGACGGTCATTGGATGCTGGTCAGCGGCAAACGTTCCCGCTGAAATGAACTGAAATCCGCTGAGGCTCAGCTTTCCAGCCCGAGCCGTCGCATCACGGCGCTGGTCAGTCGTTCGCAACGCCGGCCGGCGAAGGGGAAGGCGTCGAGCAGCACCGGCCCGATCTGGTCGTCCAGCGCCTTGCGGACAAGGGCGCGGGCGCGGTGCAGCCTTGTCTTGACGGTTTGCGGCCGCACGCCGAGGAGGTCGGCGGTCTCTTCGATGCTCAGCCCCTCGATCACCCGCGCCACGAACACCGTCCGGTAGACGTCGGGAAGGCTGTCGGTGGCCTGTTCGACCAGTTGGAGGATCTGCCGTTGCGCCATTGTCCGTTCCGGATCGTCGCTGGGATTGAGGGGAAACCGGATGATCTCGGCTTGCGGATTTTCCGGCAGCGCCACCGTTTTGCGTCTTTTGCGCAGCCGGCCGAGCGCCTCGTTGATGACGATGCGCGATAGCCATGTGGCGAGCGAGGAGTCGCCGCGAAACGCATCGAGATGGGCGAAGGCCTTGACGTATGCCTCCTGCACGATGTCCTCGGCCTCGCTGTCATTGCGCACGACGCCGCGCGCGATCCGGTAAAGCCGCTGATTGTGTGTCTTGATGATGGTGCGGAAGGCGTCGCCGTCGCGCGCCAGCGCGCGGTGCACAAGCTGCATCTCGCCTGGCACAGCGGAAGGCACGGCCGTCAACACAGCAGGCATGGCAAGTTTCCTCAACCCAATCTCCGAACCAGGATCTCGATTGGGAGATTGGACGCTGTCGCCGGCAAAAGGTTCCCGAAGATTTTCTGCCGGGTCCGGCGGCCGCTACACTACAGTGCGAGCGAAGGCTTGTCAGGCAGCCTGCAGGCGCGCCGTGGCCGCCAACAGATCGGTCTGGGTGATCAGCCCGAGAATCCGCTTGTCGTCGTCGACGATGATGACCGCATGGCTGCGGCCGTCGGTGAGGACGGGCAGCAGACCCATGGCGGCGACGCCGGCGGCGGCTGTTGCCGCGGGCGTTAAGACGGATCCAACCGTCCCCGAGGCCTGGGTGAGTTCGCGCAACCCCACCGTGCCTGCCAGCCTGGCTTCCGCATTGACGACCGGCAAGGTGCGGATGTTGTGGTCAAGCAGCAATTGGCGCGCCGCCTCGGTGGAGGTGTGAGCATCGACCGAGATCACATCGCGCGACATGATGTCCTCGCACAGAAGGGTCTTGTGCGCGCGCACCATCGCCTGCAATTCGACCTGCCGCAGCAGCCGGTCGAGATCGTTGCGATCGATATCGAACGTCTCGTCGAGTGCGCCAAGCGCGGCATCGATGTCTTCCGACCGAAAGCCCACGCGCAGCTGCGCCGGCAGATCGCCGGTGCCGTGGCTGTTTGCCGGCGCCGCAACCGGCACATGCGGATAATTGCGCCGGGCCAGCCTGTGGAAGCCGTAGCCGAGCGCCACCAGCAGGATCGAGTTCAGCGCCACCGGCACGAATGGAAACAGGAAGCCGGCGCTGATCACGGCAGGCCCTCCCAGCACCGCGGTCAGCGCGGCCGCTCCGCCCGGCGGATGCAGGCAGCGCGTGAACGACATGGCGGCGATGGCCAGTGCCACCGCGATGCCGCTGGCAAGGGCGGTTTCGTGGATGAAATGCGCCACGATCACGCCGACCAGTGCCGATATCGTGTTGCTGCCGATGATCGACCATGGCTGTGCCAGCGGACTGGCGG
>NZ_RZRW01000641.1:0-3029 GCF_003998745.1 Mesorhizobium sp. M7A.F.Ca.US.014.04.1.1
GGGCAGCATCGTGCGCGCGAAGAATGCCTGGCCGTGCGTGACGCTGCCGGCATTTTGGACCTGCCTGGGTTCTCGCGCTTCAATCTCGATGGTCCAGGTGCCGCCGAATGGCTGAGCCTGCAGGTCACCGGACTGGTGCCGAAGCCAGGCCGCATCGGTCTCGTCTATTTCGCCGACGACAAGGGCCGCATCGTCACCGAAATGTCCGTCGTGCGTCACGACGAGAACCTGATGACGCTGATCACCGCGGCGGTCGCGCAGTGGCATGATTTCGAATGGCTGAAGTCGCGCATGCCCAAGGACGCACCGTTCAAGCTGATCGACCGGACCGAAGAATTCTCGACCCAGATCCTGGCCGGCCCGAACTCGCGAAAAATCCTCGCCGATGTCTGCGAAGCCGACCTCACTCTGCCATGGCTGACGCATCAGGAGACGAAGATCGCCGGCCGCTGGGCCAAACTGGTGCGCGTCTCCTTCGCCGGCGAACTCGGCTGGGAAATCCACACCAGGATCGACGACACCGCCGCCATCTTCGATGCCGTCTGCGCCGCAGGCCAGCAGCACGGGCTGAAGCCTTTCGGCATGTACGCGCTGGATTCGCTCCGGCTTGAGAAAGGCTACCGCACCTGGAAAGGCGATCTGTCGACCGACTATTCGATCCTGCAGGGCGGGCTCGAACGCTTCGTCAAATGGGACAAGCCCGACTTCCGTGGCAAGGCGGCACTGCTGAACGAAAAGCAGCAAGGCGTGAAGAAGCGCTTCGTCACGCTGGTGGTGGAAAACCCCGGCGATTGCGACGCTCCGTCAGTTTCTACACTCTGGCATGACGGCAAGATCGTCGGCGAGACGACGTCCGGCGGCTGGGGCCATCGCATCGACAAGTCGATCGCGCTCGGCATGCTGCGCGCCGACCTGGCCAAACCAGGTACATCAGTCGAGGTCGAAATCTTCGGTGACCGCTTTCAGGCAATCGTGCAGAAGGATGAACCGCTGTGGGATCCGAAGAACGAAAGGCTGCGCGCATGAAGAAAATCATCCTCACCGATGGCGGCATGGGCCAGGAACTGGTCCGCCGCAGCCAATCCGAGCCGACGCCGCTATGGTCGGCCAGGGTGCTGATCGACGAACCGGATCTGGTGCGCGACCTGCACGCGGAATTCATCCGTGCCGGCGCACGTGTCATCACCATCAACACCTATTCTGCGACACCCGAACGCCTGGCGCGCGAAGGTGCGGAAGACCTATTCAAGCCATTGCAGAAGCGCGGCATCGAATTGGCCAGGCAGGCCCGCGACGAGGCCGGCGATGCAGCCATCGCCGGTTGCCTGTCGCCGCTTTTCGGCAGCTATGCACCGGCACTGACCATTTCCTTCGAGGAGACGCTCGAGATTTACCGCCGCATCGTTGCCGAGCAGGCCGATGGCGTCGACCTGTTCCTGTGTGAAACCATGGCGTCGGCGGACGAAGCCCGCGCAGCGGTGACCGCTGCATCGGAAAGCGGCAAGCCGGTATGGGTATCGTGGACGCTGGCTGACCACGGCAAGCCGCGGCTGCGCAGCGGCGAAGCCATTGCCACCGCGGCAAGCGCGCTCGACGGCCTGGCAGTCGCAGCGCGGCTGGTCAATTGCTGCCGGCCGGAAGCAATCGCCGCGGCTTTGCCTGAACTGATCGGCCTCGGCGGCCCGGTCGGCGCATATGCCAATGGCTTCACGTCAACCGAAGCACTTAAGCACGGCGGCACCGTCGATGTGCTGCACGCTCGTCACGACCTTGGCCCGGATGCCTATGCAGACCAGGCGATCGGCTGGGTGGAGGCTGGCGCAAGCATCGTTGGCGGCTGCTGCGAAGTCGGACCACCGCACATCGCCGCCCTGCGCGACCGGCTCGAACAGGCCGGCTACGAAATTTCGGGAGTTTTGCATGCCTAGACCATCATCGCGCATTTCCGGCATCGTGCCTTCGGGCAAGGACGGCTGGGAAGTCCATTTCGCCGCCTGGACGCGCAAGGAGGCCGGCGAAGACATCATCATGCTGTCGGTTGGCGACCATGATTTCGACACGCCTTCGCAGACCATTGAAGCCTGTGTGACCGCGGTTCGCGGCAGCAATCATCACTACACCCCGCTTCCCGGCTTGCCGCGCCTGCGCAAGGCGATGGCCGCAGCCTCGAGCGCCTGCACCGGCGTCGAGACATCGCCGGATCAGGTGATCGCCACGCCGGGCGGCCAGGCCGCACTCTACGCGGCCGTGCAGGGCGTGCTCGACCAGGGCGATCACGCCATCGTCGTGGCACCCTATTATGCCACCTATCCCAACACGTTCAGCGCCGCTGGCGCTGATTTCACCGTCGTCGAGACACCGGCCGAGGATGGCTTCCAGCCGCGAGCCGACATGATCCGCGCGGCAATCCGGCCGAACACGCGCGCCATCCTGATCAACACGCCGAACAATCCGACCGGTGCGGTCTATTCGCGCGAGCGGCTGGAACAGTTGGCAGAAGTCTGCCGGGAGCACGACCTCTGGCTGCTGTCGGACGAAGTCTACTGGACGCTCGGCGGCGGCGAGCACGTCTCGCCGCGCTCGCTGCCAGGAATGGCCGAGCGCACGCTGGTCATCAATTCGATGTCCAAGAGCCACGGCATGACCGGTTGGCGCATGGGCTGGCTGACGGGACCGGAGCAGATGATCACGCTCATGATCAATCTCAATCTGGTGACGACCTACGGCCTGCCGGCCTTCATCTCGATCGCTTGTTCCGAGGCGCTGGAGAACCGTTACGGCGTCAAGGAGATCGCCGAACGCTACGCGGCACGCCGCACCGTCTTGCTCGACGCCGTGCGGGGCATGAACGATGTCACCGTGCGCGGTTCGGAGGGCGGCATGTATGTCATGCTCGACATCTCGGCCGTCGAGCCGGACGACGAGAAATTCGCCTGGGCCCTGCTCGACAAGGAAAAGGTTGGCGTGATGCCCGGCTCCAGCTTCGGCGAGGCGGCCGCCGGCCACATTCGCATCAGCCTCTGCCAGCC
>NZ_RZRW01000642.1:0-3026 GCF_003998745.1 Mesorhizobium sp. M7A.F.Ca.US.014.04.1.1
GTTGGCCAAGGTGAGAAGGACTTCTACAAGCGTGACTTGCTAAAAGGGCGGCAGGCAAAGCATCTGATCGTCCCGATCTGGCCTGACGTGGAGGACAAGCTGAAAGCCGGCTGTCGCACCTTCGATTATCGTTACGAGACCTTGCAGGCGCTTACCAGGTGGCAGCTTGCCAACATCGTCTGGCGGCTTAGCGGCAAATTTCACGTATCCCGCGGCTGGCACCGGAACCTCTCCACGGGGGCTTTCGCTGTCATGCTTGCGCGTTTCGCCGGCTTCGCTCCGGTTGTGGTCAGCGGGTTTTCCCTGTCTCAGGCCGGGCATGGATACGATAGCCGAAACGCCTTCCGATATCATGCCGACGAAGATGCGGATTTGCTTCGGCGGGTGGCGAGAAGAGGCGAGCCCATCTACGCGGAAGATAGAGACTTCGCCAGAGAAAGCGGATTGCCGCTTTGGCAGGGACAGACGCCATGACCACGGCATCCGCAGACCGACAGGCCCCGGTTCCGCTCCTCCCAGGCAGCGAGCGCTGCGTGGGATTGCCTTTTTGTTTGTGGAACAAACGAGAGGTGCATGGGTCGGAGGTTCCAAGGCTGCCGATCCATCGATCACCACAAGCGGCACATGAGCTCTCTTGGACGTGTGTGCGCGCCCAATGACCAACATCCTGCCCCATCGTTTTGACGTGCTGAATATCTCGATGGCTGATCGGCTGGCTGTCAAATCCATTCTGGTTATCCAGGCAAAGTACATCGGGGACGTCATTCTGACCTCGGCGCTTATGCGAAATCTGCGCGTCGCCTACCCACACGCCATCATGGCCATGCTTTGCGCTCCTGGCCTGCGAGACTTGGTGGTCAGCCAGGGTATCGCAGACATAGCCATCGGATTCGACCCTCGAGGTGGTGGTAGAAGCCTAACCAGGCGCTTGAAGGAATATTCAAGCTTGGTCGCTGAGCTCCGCCGCCGAAAATTCGATCTCACCATCGATCTGACCGACTCGAAGACATCGAGGATGCTACACAAGCTGATCGGCGCCCCAATGCGCGTCGGATACGATCCCCCCGAAGTGCCTCTAAAATCTTGGGAAAGTCAGCCTGCCAATATATTTGCTGAAACCTTCGGCCAGGGAGGCGCGCATTACCTGTACCGATATCTTTCGCCGCTGAGAGCGCTCGGGATAACGTCGAGTGAAGTGACACCGAGGCTTGAGCCCACATCCATCGGACGAGGCGCTTCGACCCAGATTCTGGCTCAGAGCAATCTGAATGCAAAAGCTTTCGTCGCGGTGCACGCCGGACCAAGGTTCGAAGGGCGGTGCTGGCAACCTGAACGGTTCGCCGCAGTGATCGATGAAGTTTATGAAACGACGGGCCTGCGGTCACTGCTGATTGGCGGACCTGACGAGAGCGCAATCGCGGAACGTAACCTGAATGTGGCGGTCTCCCCGTTGGCAAGCGTTGTTGGCAAAGCCTCGCTTGAGACACTAACAGCATTGCTTGCGGACGCGTTTATCTTCCTGGGAAACGAGAGCGGCCCAATGCACTTGGCCGCATCGGTCGGAACTCCAGTTGTGGGCCTCTACGGGCTCACTCCCCCAGATGTCTGGGGGCCAGTTGGCGTGCCTTACCGCACGGTTGAGCCGCCATTGCCTTGCCAGTGTGTTGCTCCCCATTTGTGCAAACCCAACAACCCGGGCGGCGTCTACTGCGTGCACCGATTGCCCGTTGCCAAGGTCGCTCAAGCAACACATGAGTTGATAGAGGCGGTGAGACAACAGGGGAATGCATCCGTCAATTCACCTTCTCCCGGCGGCGACGCGCTGATCCTCCCATCGGCTCAGGATCGGAGCCGGTTGCAGTAATGACCTCGGCATCGGCTGTCCGGGTCCTTGGCAAGATCGTCCTGCAACGCTCTCATCGGCTCGCGCTTTTGCATGCGCCGCGGCTCGCCCGGGAGGCGCGACGAGACGGGGCCGCCAAGGCGGCTTAATCAGAGTCAACGGGCCGCCCGTCGACTACTCCAAGGTTGACATGGAAGGCCCGTCGATTTAAGTTCGCGTTAGTGGCCACTAACGCGAACTACTGGACTGCGCTCGGAGATTCGACGAGACGAACGATCTTCGAACTGTTGCTCGAACAGCCTTGTTCGGTCAGCGGACTTGCTCGTGCGCTGCCTGTAACCAGACCAGCGGTCTCTCAGCACCTGAAGGTACTCAAGGAGGCCGGGCTTGTTGCCGACACGCGCTCGGGCAAGGAAAGCATATATCGTATCGATCGCGGCGGCCTGGCAAGTCTGCGCGCGGAAGTCGATCAGTTCTGGAGCAAGACCCTGGCGGGCTACAAACTAGCCGTCGAGCCTCCAAAGAAGGACCAGGTATGAGCAAGCATCCTGCTACCGAGCCTGTAAGGCACTCCGTCGTCGTCGAGGCATCTATGGCGCGTGCCTTCAAGGTCTTCACCGAGGATTTCGGCAGGTTCAAACCTCGCGAGCACAATCTTCTCAAAGTGCCCATTGCTGAGACGATCTTTGAAGCCTGGGTTGGGGGGCACGTTTACGATCGCGGCGTCGACGGCAGCGAGTGTCGCTGGGCTCGTGTATTGACTTACGATCCGCCGAGCCGGCTGGTTCTGAGTTGGGATATCAACCCGCGGTGGCAGATTGAGACCGACCTGAACAAGACCAGCGAATGGGAAGTCCGGTTCACGGCGGAGACGGAGAACCGGACCAGGGTTGAGATCGAGCGCAGGAATTTCGAGCGCCACGGCGAAGGCTGGGAGAGCGTGCGCGGTGGGGTCGATAGCGATCAAGGCTGGCCGCTGTACCTGCAGCGGTTCCACGATCTTTTCACCGGTCGGGCGCCCTGACGCCGTGCCGGGATTTGAGAACGTCGCTCGCAAGCACAGTTTGGGTCCATTGCGGTTCCGGTGAGCGGAGACAACATGGAAGCCTATTGGTTAAACATTCTCGGTCGCGTTGGCAATCTACTCGGGTTCGTCCAAAGGATTTGCGGGAGGGCTGGCGGG
>NZ_RZRW01000643.1:0-3025 GCF_003998745.1 Mesorhizobium sp. M7A.F.Ca.US.014.04.1.1
TTCACCGTCTTCGCGGCGGCAAGCGCAACCGCCGCGAAGACGGTGAAGGCGAGGCTGAGGCAAGTGCTGGCGAAGCAGCCGACGCGTCCGAAGGCGAAGTCTCGGCAACCGAGGTGATCGCCAGCGAGCCGGTGGTTACCGCAGCGGCCGAAGAGCCGGTGGTGCTTGCTCCGGCCAATGACGACGCGCCGAGCATGGAGAAGCCGAAGAAGCCACGCCGTGCCGCCAAGCCGAAGAAGGCCGCAGCCGAAATCGTCGCCGAAGAGCCGGCTGCCGAGGCGGAAGCACCGGTCGAGACGCCGGCCACGGCGTCCGACGAAGCAGCGGCTGTCGAGAAGGCACCGAAGGCCCGCCCGTCGCGGCGCAAGCCGGCGGCGGTGAATGCGCCGGTCGAGCCGGTGGTGTCTTCGACTGTAGCGGAAGAACCCGCGGCCAAGGCCGAGGACAAGACCGACGACAAGACCGACGACAAGCCGAAACGCGGCGGATGGTGGCAGCGGAAGGGCTTTTTCTAAGCCTTTCAGCCACCTGAGCTAGTTTGTTGACAAAAAATCCCGCGCCGTCTCGAAGACGGTGCGGGATTTTCTTATCTGGCGCTATTCCGGATCGCGAAAGGCTAAAACGCTTCCTTGATTTTTATGCATGTCGTTGTCCCAAAACCGCTCCGCACCTTTTGGGCGACATGCATCACGGCGCGAAGATCGACCAGTTCATCATCCTGGCCAGCTTTTCCAGCGCGATCGACCCCAGCTTGGAGTTGCCGTTGGCATTGAGGCCGGGCGACCAGACGGCAAGCGACGCCACGCCCGGCACGATGCCCAATATGCCGCCGCCGACGCCGCTCTTGCCGGGGATGCCGACGCGGAAGGCGAAATCGCCGGAGCCATCATAGTGACCGCAGGTCAGCATCATCGCGCCGATGCGGCGTGCCCGTTCGGCCGACACCACGGAATGCCCGGTCGCCGGGTTCTTGCCGCCATTGGCGAGAAAGCGGCCGGCGAGCGCCAGTTGCCGGCAACTCATTGCGATGGCGCAATGGTGGAAGTAGACGCCCAGCGCCAGCTCCGGCGCGTGGTGGAGATTGCCGAAGGATTTCATGTAGTTGGCAAGCGCGAAGTTGCGATAGCCGGTGGCCCGTTCGGACGCCGCGACCTCACGATCGATGATGATCGTTTCGTCGTCGGCGAGGAACTGGATGAAGCGCAGGATTTCGCCGATCGCCTCGCGCGGCTGGTGGCCGGCAAGCAGGATGTCGGAAATGACAATGGCGCCGGCATTGATGAACGGGTTGCGCGGAATGCCGTTCTCATGCTCGAGCTGCACGATCGAGTTGAATGGATTGCCTGACGGTTCGCGGCCTACCCGCTGCCAAAGCGCGTCACCGACATTGCCGAGCGCCAGTGTCAGCGTGAACACTTTCGAGATGCTCTGGATGGAAAATGCCTGGTCGGCATCGCCGGCCATCAGCACGCGGCCGTCATTGGTGACCGCCGCGATGCCGAACTTCTTCGGATCGACCTTGCCCAGCTGCGGAATGTAGGAAGCGACGTCGCCGCGATCGGTGCGCTCGGCCATTTCGGCGGCGACTTCGGCCAATGCCCGATCAAGTTTGGGGGCCTGTTCAAGTTCCGGCATGGTGCTACCTCAACCAGCGTTCGATGCGCACCATTGCCTCGACCATGTCGTCGTGGCTGCCGGCGTAGGAGAAACGCATGGTCCGGTGCCCAGCCTGAGTGTCGAAGTCGCGGCCGGGCGTTGCTGCAACATGCGCCTCGGCCAGCATCTTTCGCGCGAAGGCCATGCTGTCATTGGTATGCCTGGTGACGTCACAGAACGCATAAAAGGCGCCGTCCATGGGCGCCGCCAGCGGAAAGCCGAGTTCCGGCAGGCGTTTCATCAAGAGCTCGCGATTCCAGGCGTAGCGGCCTTTTACCGCCTCCAGTTCCTCGGTCGCCCTGAACGCTTCGATCGCGGCAATCTGCGATAGCTCCGGCGGCGAGATGTAGAGGCTCTGGGCGACGCGCTCGACCGGCCGCACCAGTTCCTGCGGCAGCACCATCCAGCCGATTCGCCAGCCGGTCATGCAGTAATATTTGGAGAAGGAATTGATCACCGTCACATCGCCGCCATAGGCAAGTGCCGTGGTGTCGGGGGCGGCATAGGCCAGCCGGTGATAGATTTCGTCGGAGATGACGGCGATGCCGAGGTCCTGTGCCGTCCTTACCAGAGCCGCCAGTTCATCGGCTGGTATGACCGCGCCGGTTGGATTGGCGGGACTGGCGAAGAGAACGCCTTTCAGCGGCTTTTCACGATGCGCGGCTTCCAAATGGCCGGCATGCAGGTAGGCGGCGTCGCCGAGCTCGATCTCGACCACCTCTATGCCGAGTGCGGCCATGATGTTGCGGTAGGCAGGGTAACCGGGTGCCGCGATGGCGACGCGGTCACCCCGATCGAACATCGCCAGGAAGGCAAGATTGAAGGCGGCCGGCGATCCGGTGGTCACCGCGATCCGGCCGGGCTCGATATCAAGCCCATAGTGATCGGCGTAGTGTCCGGCTATCGCCTTGCGCAAACCTGCCAGTCCGAGCGCGTCGGTGTAGCCGATGCGCCCATCCTGCAGCGCCTTGGCTGCTGCGGCGCGAACCAGAACCGGTGCGGGATCGGAGGGTTGGCCGACGGCCATCGAAACAACCGGCACGCCCTGGGACTTCAGCCGGTTTGCCTCTGCCAGAATGTCCATCGCATGGAAGGGCTCGACATTGCCGCGGCGTGAGAGCGAAACGACCATTTAACCAGTATTCCCGATGACTGACGGCGCCAGGCACTGGCGCATGTGCCGCACAAATGCCCGATTGATGTGAGGATCACAAGTTGAGGAAGTTTCCGGCGCCGACTTTTCATCTTTCGCCCGCTCGTCTACCAGTGGACACATCATGTTGAGCCGACCCAGATCGACGATTGCCCAGGCAGCGCGCGTCTTCGCGACGCTTTCGCTTGGCGTTGCCGTTGCAATGTCGAGCTCGGT
>NZ_RZRW01000644.1:0-3023 GCF_003998745.1 Mesorhizobium sp. M7A.F.Ca.US.014.04.1.1
GCACCACTACGGACGGTTTTGTCGCCAGCGACGGCACGGTATTTCCGCTGCCTGCGTTGGGACAGGGCGAAAGTGCGCTTGCCTGGGGCATCCGGCCCGAACATCTCAAGCTCTCAGACAGCGGCGTGCCGGCGGTGGTCGAAGTGGTCGAGCCGACCGGCGCGGAAACCCTTGTCATGGCCAAAGCCGGCAACAACACGCTGAGCGCGTTGCTGCGCGAGCGGATTTCCGTGATGCCGGGCCAGAAGGTTTTCCTGGCGCCGGACCTCACCCAGTTGCATCTGTTCAACGCCAAGGGTCAGCGCATTATGCGGGTGCGGAACGCATCAAGGGTTATTCGGCAGATGAATTAATCGGCAAGCACTTTTCGCAATTCTATACTCTCAAGGACCGTGAGCGGGGCAGTCCGCAAAGTGCCCTGGAGATCGCCGCCCGTGAAGGGCGAGTTGAGCGCGAAGGCTGGCGTATACGCAAAGACGGCACTGCGTTCTGGTCCCACGTGGTCATCGACGCCCATTCGGCACGAGGATGGCGAACTCCTGGGGTTCGCGAAGATCACACGCGACATTACGGAGCGGAAGAAGGCGCAGGAGAAAATGGATGCGATCGGCAAGCTAACGGGCGGCGTCGCCCACGATTTCAACAATTTGCTGATGGCGATTTTGGGAAGTCTCGAGCTGCTCCGCAAACGACTTCCCGACGATCCACAATTGCTGCGTCTTCTCGACAACGCGGTGCTCGGGGCGCGACGGGGAGCGTCCTTGACGCAGCGCATGCTGGCTTTTGCCTGGCGGCAGCAACTCGATCCAAAGCCTGTCGACCTAATTGGCCTAAATCCAGGGAATGAGAGAATTGCTGGAGCGGTCGCTTGGCTCAAGGGCGATCATAGAAACGAAATTTCCGCTCTCGCTCGATCATGTAATGATCGATGAAAGTCAGATCGAACTTGCCTTGCTCAACCTGTGTGTCAACGCCAGTGACGCCATGCCTGATGGTGGGCCGATCATCATTTCCGCCCGGATGGAACAGGTCGGCGAAAGCAATGGTGCTGGCTTGGCTCCCGGCCATTATGTCTGCCTCTCGGCAGCCGACAGTGGCGAAGGAATGGACGAAGGGCGACGGAACCGTTTTCACCACAAAAGGCGCTGGCAAAGGTACGGGTCTCGGTCTGTCCATGGTGCATGGGATGACAGAGCAAATGGGCGGGTGCCTAGTGCTCAAGAGCTCCAGGGGAACCGGAACCACAGCGGAACTATGGCTGCCGATCGCAACCGCGAGCTCAGAAGTCGCGCGCGGGCCGGATGTTCTTGCCGAGGAAGCCATTGAGACGGCGTCGCTGCGGATTCTGGCAGTGGATGACGATGCGCTGGTCCTTTTGAATACCGCGGCAATGCTCGAGGATCTCGGCCATACTGTCGCGGAGGCGCATTCTGCGGCGGCAGCCCTCAGGTTGCTGGAGGAGCAGCCGTTCGACCTCGTCATAACGGATCATGCTATGCCGAAGATGACGGGCCTGCAGCTATCGAATACGATCAAAGTCCAGTGGCCGAACGTACCCGTCATTATAGCAACGGGCTACGCCGAACTCCCGGGGACTCGCGACATCAAAATTCTCAGCAAGCCGTTTACTGAAGAAGAATTGGCGAACGCAATAGCAGCCGCTAATGTCGCGTAGGGTCGCCTTAGACACCACCCCCTTTGAGTTCCTTGATGCGTCAAGCTGGGATAAGATCCTCCAATTTTTCTCTGAGAGTACTTGCGAAGCGGCAACCTGCTCGGCGGTCAGAAGGGTCTATGGAAAGTGTACGTTCAAGCAGCCGATTCGTGCGAGAGGACGACTTCGTTCTTCGAAAGATCGCTTTGGTCGCCTGCCCTACCAGCCTATGCCGCACTTTAGCTCCCGGATCTAACTGTTTGCAAGGCTTGGGAACCCGCGAGGCGTTGTTCTCGCAGTCGCGCAGTCAAGCAGGAGTGCGGACAGGCCTACCCAGCAGCGAAACAGAAAAGCGCCGGCGCTGGGTCTTCACCGGGGCTAAGGGCATGTACGAGCTACCCTGCATGTCCGAGTTTCAGCCTGCGCTAATATTGTAAATGAATGACTGTGCGCACCGACTTCTCCGGGTCGTTGCGTTTGGCGTCACTGTGGTTCCCGAAGGGCCGATATACTCCACCAGCGCGAGGCATGACCGCTCAGATTCTGTTGGTCGGCGCCAACGTTCGCGCACCTCTGCGCCGGCCGCCACGGCACTTTGAGGTGAAGTGCCGCTCACGGAGCTAAAACCCAGCAATTGGCCGACAATCGCCGAATAGCCGATTGGTTGAAAACGTACAGCGAATCCGTTGGGGTTATGCTGGACAACAGGGTAAACAATTCCTTTCGCTGGAAGGGAGGCCGCGATGGTTCGAACGCCTTTAGAAGTTGCACAAGGCGTAATCGCAACCGGCTATCTTGTTCGGCATAATTCCATGATCGGAACTGCCAAGTTTCGCCAAGACGTGGATCGTTCAAGGCGCGCAATCGAGACATCGCGCGAACTGCTCAAACGCCTTCGCCAACGTCACCACGATGACATGGCGCGAGGGTGGGAAGATCCGGGCGTGGCAAGCGTCGCCGTCTCCGCCTTTGACGCCGACATTCTCCGATCGGCATTCCGAGAGTTGGTCAGGCAAACGGGTGTGCCTGAGTATCAATGGCGTGATCTGGCCACGAGCCTGGTACATGAATTCACCGGGTGCGAGCAGATGGAAACCGGCCTGGTGGATTGGATCACCAGCAAGTAGCGCTACAAGGAAACCTTTTTGGGGGCTCGGAATTAGGGTCGCATGGCCCGCTTCTTCTTTGATTTAACCGACGATGGCGAAGTCTTTCCCGATCCTGAAGGAACCGAAATTGCGAGCCGGGAAGCCGCTGAAGATGAGGCAGCAAGAGCGTTGCTTGAAATAGCCAAAGACCGGATGCCGGACGGCACTTTCAGAGAGGTTGCCATCGATGTCCGCGATCACACCAGCAAGCTACTATTCTT
>NZ_RZRW01000645.1:0-3019 GCF_003998745.1 Mesorhizobium sp. M7A.F.Ca.US.014.04.1.1
GTCGGTTTCGTAGGGCCCGTGTACCTCGAATGTCTGCGGGCCGGTGGGGGTCTGCAGCGTCCACACATATTCGCGCGCGCCCGAATAACGCAGCATCAGGCAGTCGTGCTTCTTGCCGATCAGTTCCTGCGGCTCAATCGGTTCGCCGCGCGCTTCGAGATATTTCGGCGCCGCCACCAGCACGCGCTCGCATTCCATGATGCCGCGCATCCTGAGGCTGGAATCCTCGATGATGCCGAGCCGGAAGGCGACGTCGATGCCTTCCTTCATGATGTCGACATTGTGGTCCGAGAGCCTGAGCCGCACCTCGATATCAGGGTATTTGTCGTGGAAATCGGGGATGCCCGAAGCGACCAGCCGGCGGCCGAGGCCGAGCGGTGCCGTGACGCGGATGGTGCCGCGCGGCTGGCCGGAAAGGGCAGAGACTGCCGCTTCCGCCTCGGTGATTGCCTCCAGCACCTGCTTGGCGCCCCCGTAAAAAACCGTGCCATGCTCGGTCGGCATCAATTGCCGTGTGGTGCGGTTGAACAGCCGCACGCCAAGGTGCTTCTCCAGTTCCTTGATGCGGTTGGAAGCGACCGCCGGCGAAATGCGCATGTCGCGCCCGGCCGCCGACAGATTGCCGAGTTCAACGACGCGAACGAAGACGGCGATGTTGTCGAGATAGGCCATGCGGAGCACCTTCGCCGGTTTGCAGGATCAACCTAGTATTTTCCATTTTTTTTTGAAAGTCCTCGTGCGCCTCGCCTCTTTCCGTTTGCGCTCCAGCCCGTAAAGTCACCCAATCGGCAGGGACGATTTCAATGATGGATTTCGCGATTTTCTGGGATTGGCTGAGTTTTGCCGTGCGCTGGCTGCATGTCGTCACCGGCATCGCCTGGATCGGCTCGTCGTTCTATTTCGTCGCGCTCGATCTCGGCCTGCGCCAGCGTCCCGGCATGCCCGTCGGCGCCTTCGGCGAGGAATGGCAGGTGCATGGCGGCGGCTTTTATCACATCCAGAAATATCTGGTGGCGCCGGCCGAAATGCCGGAACACCTGACCTGGTTCAAATGGGAATCCTACGCCACCTGGCTTTCCGGCTTCGCCATGCTGTGCGTCGTCTATTATGCCGGGGCCGATCTGTTCCTGATCGATCCGAACGTGCTGCCGATGTCGGTGCCGGTCGGCATCCTGCTGTCTCTGGCAACGATCGGCGTCGGCTGGGTGGTCTACGATCTGCTGTGCCGCTCGCCGCTGGGCAAAAGCGACACCGGCCTGATGCTGGTGCTCTATTGCGTGCTGGTGTTCATCGCCTGGGGACTGACCCACCTGTTCACCGGCCGTGCCGCCTTCCTGCATCTGGGCGCCATCACCGCCACGATCATGTCGGCCAATGTCTTCATGGTCATCATCCCCAACCAGAAGATCGTCGTCGCCGACCTCATCGCCGGCCGCAAGCCCGACCCGAAATACGGCAAGATCGCCAAGCAGCGCTCTCTCCATAACAATTACCTGACGCTGCCGGTGCTGTTCCTGATGCTGTCGAACCACTATCCGCTGGCGTTCGGCACTGAGTTCAACTGGGTCATCGCCTCGCTGGTGTTCATCATCGGCGTGCTGATCCGGCACTATTTCAACTCGGTCCATGCGCGCAAGGGCAATCCGACCTGGACCTGGATGGCGGCACTCGTCCTGTTCATCGTCATCATCTGGCTGTCGACCGCGCCGAAAGTGCTGACCGGCGAACCCAAGGAATCCGCGTCGGCGCAAGTCTATGTCGCTTCAGCGCATTTCCCGGCGGTGCGCGACACCGTGCTCGGCCGCTGTTCAATGTGCCACGCGGCGGAGCCGGTCTATGAGGGCATCTATCATGCGCCCAAGGGCGTGATGCTCGACACCGATGCGGATATCGCCAACCACGCCCGCGAAATCTATCTGCAGGCCGGCCGCAGCCACGCCATGCCGCCCGCCAACGTCTCTCAGATCACCGACAAGGAACGGGCGCTGCTGGTGGCCTGGTTCGAAGGCGCAGGGAAATAGCATGAATTCGACACTTCTGCGCGGCCGCACGCTGTCCTTTGTGCGCTGGCCGCAAACTCTCGAAGACCATTCCGCCTGGCGCTACGAGGAGGATGGCGGACTGCTGATCCGTGACGGCAGGATCGTCGCCGCGGGTAGTTATGCCGATGTTGAAAAGCAAGCCGACGAAACGGTGAAAAGGATTGACCACCGGCCGCATCTGCTGCTGCCCGGCTTCATAGATGCCCATGCGCATTTTCCGCAGATGCAGATCATCGCCTCCTACGGCGCCGAACTGCTCGACTGGCTGAACACCTACACTTTTCCGGAAGAAACGAAGTTCGCCAACGCCCAGCACGGCCGCCGCATCGCGCGGCTGTTCCTCGACGAAATGGTGCGCCACGGCACCACGACGGTCGCCGCCTACTGCTCGGTGCACAAGGCCTCGGCCGAAGCCTTCTTCGCAGAATCGCATGACCGCAACATGCTCAACATCGCCGGCAAGGTGATGATGGATCGCAATGCGCCCGACGGCGTGCTCGACACCCCGCAATCCGGCTATGACGACACAAAGGCGCTGATCAAGGAGTGGCACGGCAAGGGCCGCCAGCACTACGCCATCACGCCGCGCTTCGCCATCACCTCGTCGCCGGAGCAGATGGAGATGGCGGGCGTGTTGTGCCGCGAACATCCCGGCCTGCACATGCAGACGCATCTGTCGGAAAACCACGCCGAGATCGCTTTCACGCAGGAACTCTACCCGTGGGCGCGCGACTACACCGACGTCTACGAGCATTACGGGCTGTTAGGCAAAAAGAGCCTGTTCGGCCACTGCATCCATTTGTCGGAGCGCGAAGCGGATGCGCTTTCGGACTCGGGCTCGGTGGCGGTGTTCTGCCCGACCTCGAACCTTTTCCTCGGCTCCGGCCTCTTCGATTATCAGCGCTTTCGCCGACGCGACAAGCCGATCCGCATCGCCGCCGCCACCGATGTCGGCGGCGGCACCAACTACTCCATGC
>NZ_RZRW01000646.1:0-3016 GCF_003998745.1 Mesorhizobium sp. M7A.F.Ca.US.014.04.1.1
TCACGCCGGCAAGCTGGCCGCCGCCGCGACTTTCCGCGCCGGCATGGCGCGTTTCGCCGCGACGAAGCCCATCCATGGCGAGTGCGGTGGCTTCATGGTGCTCGGCGAAGCCCTGGAGGACGCGTCGGGCGAAACGCATGCGATGCTCGGCCTGCTCGGCCATGCCACCAGCTTCGCCAGGCGCAAGATGAACCTCGGCTACCGCGAGGCGCGGCTGCGTGCCGATTGTCCGCTGGGTGCACAGGCCGCGCTGATCCGGGGCCACGAATTCCACTATGCGCAGATGACGGCCACCGGCAATGACGAGCCGCTGGCCGACCTTGCCGACGGCCAGGGCAATCCGATCGGCGCCTCGGGCTACCGGCGCGGCCATGTCAGCGGCACCTTCTTCCATGCGATCGCGAGGGGCTAGAGCATGAAATTCGGGAATCTGGCCCTTTCACCACGGCAGGCCGTCGACGACATCGCGCTCTGCCTGGTCTTCTTCACCAGGCTGCCGCTGCCCGTCTTCGATTTTCGCGGCCGCAGCCTTGCCGCGGCGATCTGGGCCGCCCCCATCGCCGGTCTCGTCGTCGGCCTGATCGGCGCCATCGTTTTTGCCACGGCGGAACGGTTCGGCCTTGCCATGGGGCCGGCGGCCGCACTTGCCCTTATGGCAACCCTGCTCACCACCGGCTGCCTGCATGAGGACGGCCTGTCCGACGTCGCCGACGGTTTTGGCGGCGGCAAATCGCGCGGCCGCAAACTTGAGATCATGCGCGACAGCCGCATCGGCGCCTATGGTGCGGCGGCGCTGGCTCTGTCGCTGCTGGTCCGCTGGAGCGCGCTGTCGGAGTTCGTCGATCCCACACAGGCCCTGTTTGCCCTCCTGGCCGCACACGCGGCCTCGCGCGGCCTGCTTGGCGCCTTCATGCATCTCTTGCCTCCAGCGCGCGTCGACGGCCTCTCGGTCGACGCCGGCACCGTCTCGCAGGAAACCGCCATAGCCGGCGCCTTGCTCGGCGCGATCCCGCTTCTCTTGCTCGGGCTGGGCGGCGCCGTCTTCGCGCTGATCCTGCTTGGCCTGCTGTTTGCCGCATTCCGCGCCCTTTGCTTCAACCAGATCGAGGGCCAGACCGGCGACACGATCGGCGCCTTGCAGCAGGCAAGCGAGATCGCGGTGCTGCTCGTCGCTTCCGTAGCGCTTTCCTGATCCCTTTGGCCTGATTCTCGCGGCCTGATTCCTTTTCGGAGACTTTGCCCCCATGCCCTTCAAATCCCTTAGTGAATTGCGCGCCGCCTGCCTCGACCTGCCGGCTGGCAGCGATGCCGCGGCCAATGCGGTCGCCCGCCGCCAGGACACGCTGACCAAGCCGCAAGGCAGCCTCGGCCGGCTCGAGACCATCGCCGCGTGGCTGGCGCGCTGGCAGGGCCGCGACATGCCGAAACTCGACCGCGTCAAGGTTTTCGTCTTCGCCGGCAACCACGGCGTCACCGCGCAAGGTGTGTCGGCCTATCCCTCGGAAGTCACCGTGCAGATGGTGGCGAATTTCGCTGGCGGCGGTGCCGCCATCAACCAGCTTGCCCGCATGGCCGGCGCCGAACTCGACGTCATCCCGCTCGATCTCGACCATCCGACCGGCGACTTCACCCAAGGTCCGGCAATGGACGAAGCGGCCTTTCTGGCGGCGGTCTCGGCCGGCTATGATGCGGTGACGAAGGATCTGGACCTTATCTGCTTCGGCGAAATGGGTATCGGCAACACCACGCCGGCAGCGGCCGTTTCAGCAGCCCTGTTCGGCGGCGGCGCGGAAAAGTGGACAGGGCGCGGCACCGGCGTCGATGACGCCGGCTTGAAGCGCAAGGTGGTCGCCATCGAAGCCGGCCTGAAGCGCCATGCCGCAGCCCTCGCCGACCCGCTTGCTATCGCTGCCGTGCTCGGCGGACGCGAACTGGCCGCCATCTTCGGCGCCACGCTCGCCGCCCGACATCTCGGCATACCCGTGCTGCTCGACGGCTTCGTCTGCACCGCCGCCGCAGCCCCGCTGTCGAAGCTGCACCCGACCGGCCTCGCCCACACCATCGCAGCCCATGTCTCCGCTGAGTCAGGCCATCGCGGCCTGCTCGAAGCGCTCGGCCTGCCGCCGCTGCTCGACCTCGGCATGCGGCTCGGCGAAGGCTCCGGCGCCTGCCTCGCCGTCAACATCGTCCGCTCGGCGCTGGAGTGCCATGCCCGCATGGCGAGTTTTGCCGAGGCTGGCGTTTCGGAGAAGTAATTATTCATTCCCCGTATCGGCCGACAAAGATGCCGTTGTCACGACAAAGGAGGCATCTTACCGTAACGGCGATTCTCAAATAGATTTTTGTGGATGAAGAAATTTCATCCTGCCGCAGCTGCGGTGTTATCGCCGGGGCGGTCGCTGTTGTGTTCCGTCACAGCAGCTATTCAAGTCATGGCCCGATCGACACCGGCATTTTCGTTGTCTTCCTGGTCTTCTTCTGGTGGCCCATCAGCGATTTCTCCGGGGGAAAAGACGGAATTGGCGCCAGCGATGCTGCAGCCGGGGAAAAGAGCCTTGCTTTTCGATTCGGCCGGTTTCTGAGCCGCATTTTTCAACTCGGCTAAATCGCCACAAGATCCGGATAGCGCGTTTGAAGAATCACGGTCGGACAGCCTTGCCCGAGATGCGCCAAACGCGTCTCGCTTTCAGGGTCTTTCCACCAACTCTTCTAGGAATTTGGTGGGTGCGCACAGGATTGAACTGTGGACCCGCTGATTAAGAGTCAGCTGCTCTACCAACTGAGCTACGCACCCACTCGGCCGGCAAAAACCGGCGTTGGCGGGCATATAGCCGCCACCATCGGTCCTGTCCAGCCCTGCCGGAATCATTTCCCGACAAATCGACCGAGCATGCGTTCGATCAAACGAACAGCTTGCCCTCCGCCACCTTGATTGCGTTGCCGCCGATGCGCGCCGAGGCCAGTTTTCCGCCTTGCACGGTCAGTTCGAGGCGGACGCGCGATGGCCGTCCCATCT